>JAAYYJ010000375.1 GCA_012515455.1 Oligosphaeraceae bacterium | reverse complement strand
GGAATGAGCCGCGAGGGATCATGGTGATTCTTCTTCAGAATTTCGTTTACTGCGCTCAGGTGCTGGACCATCGCTTTGCTGGCTTCCAATGTCTCCTGCATGCTGACTCCTTTCAAATGTACTTGATGTCGACTTCTTTATAATATTTGTTCCGGAGAACCTCGGCGAGTTTACCCACGATATTCCGGCGGATGTCCAGCTCCTGCGGCAGATTCGGATCCTGATGCGCCTCATTGACTCGCGTGCCCACCAGAAAATGAATCGCGTCGTTGCGCAGCAGTATCTCCACCAGGCGACCGGCCGCATTGTCTGCAGGTGCACCGGCGAAATTCTCCAGGTAGGCAATTGCCCGGGTCAAGGTAAACACCCCTTCGGTGACCAGGTCGATGCCGGCCATGTTCGCCTGCGGGGGCACCACCCCGTTGATGTCCTGCAGGTCGGTGTTGACCTCCCGCCCCAGCTCCCGGGCGACGATGTCCGCGCTGGTGCCGCCGCTGATGACCTTGTCACCCGGAAACGCGGCCAGGTAGGCCGCGCACTCGCCGTCGCGCCGCGCATCGTAAGGCGGCCCGGTGAACAGCAGCATCTCCCGGCGCTGCCGGAAATACACGCAGGCGCAGGTCATATCATCGAGGTTGATGCCCCCTGATTCCTTGCTCAGGGCCTGGCGGGTCAGCAGCTGGCAGAGCTGTTGCGAGGAAATGTCCGGCTGCTGTTCCAGGACCTCACTGAGATAACGGCAGTAGTCCGGTTCCGTCCAGCCCAGGGGGTAGGCCACAGTGCCCAGACCGGCCTGGCTGATGCCGTCGGAGAAGAACAGGATGCGGTCGCCCTCTTCCGCCTGGAAGGTGTACTGCTTCATGGTGCGGTCCTGCCAGCGCGGGGAGGTGAGCTCTTCACCCGCCAGGACTTGATGCGCCAAACCTTGGAAGTACAGGAAAGGCGGATTGCCCATTTCGATGACCCGGATTTCACCGCTGACGGACGCATTGAGGATGGTGAAAGTCGCATAGCTGATCTTGCGCACGGAGCAAATCGGCAGTGCGCTCATCATGGTCTCGGCTGCCCGCAGGACGCTGAAGGGCTTCTGGCAGGCGAACTTCATGGCCATCACACTGGTCATAGACGAAAGGATGTTTGCCTTCACGCCGCTGCCCAGGCCATCCGACAACACCGCCACCAGGCAGCTGCCCTCGCCGGTCTTCACAAACTTGAAGGCGTCACCGCAGATATTCTCGCCGTGCTTGCAGCGCTGGGCAAAGCCCAGATCAATGAACATCTTCGCTGGTTGTGGCTGATGCTGCATGCTGAACACCTCACTCCGCGCCGCCGCCGGCGCCTATCTGGTGGTCGCTGTATTTCTCGGCAATGGAACGCAACAGGAGTTCGGTCTCAGCCATGTGCTCGCCCAGTCTGCAGGCGATCTCCTGGACCGTACTGAGATTCTTCTGGATCACTTCCTGAGCCCGCTCGGCAATCTCCTCTCGCCGCAGCTCTGCCGTGGTGACATCAAAAATTATCGCCCCGGCCACCTGCCCGGGATCGATATTGAAAATGGTAATGGACAGCAGACGCTCACCCAACTTGAAGGTATCGCAGTGATATTCCTCACCGCTGACCAGCACCTGCTCAAACAACGCGGCAAAACTAATGCTGCGGCGCAAATCCAGCCCGGCCAGTCCCGGCAGCACCGCCCAGAGCTCCACAGTCTCGCCGCCAGCCAGATCGGCAAAGCGCTTGTTGCTCTCCAGGACGGTCAGATTGCGGTCCACAATCACCACCGCCGCCGGGATGCAGCGCAGCATGGCATTGGACTTCTTCTGCGCCAGCTTGCGCAGATACGACACGCACATGTTCGGCTCCGCTTTGCCTTCGATCAGCGCCTGGGCGAAGTTGTGGCAGGTAAAATAACCGCAGCCGCCGCAGTTGATCTCCTGCTCACTCGAGGTCTTGCCAATTGAGGAGAGCGCATCCTGTATCTCCCGCAACGAAATCTCGCGCCGCAGGACCGGCGCCACCTGGTACTGCTCGCTGATGTCCGGAGCCGCCATCAGGGTCGGGTCCGCGCTGATCTCAGCCTGGCGCAGTACCCGCAGACGTTCCAGCAGCCCCGGGGAATTGTGCTCGGTGCCGGGACCGTGCACACAGCCGCCGGTACAGGCCAGAGCCTCCAGAAAGACCGGCTCCCGGACCTCGCCCGGCTGCAGACCGTCCAAGGTCTGGCGCAGGGCGTCCAGGCCGGCAATGGACACAAAATTGATGTCCTTGCAGGCAGCGTAGCGGCTGATGGTGGCATTCATCCCCCCTTCAATGGGATACAACGCGCCCTCGCGGGCTGGAAACGGCACAAAGACCGCCTCGGGACCGGGGGTCAAGGCATACGGGTTGATGCCCTCATCCCGGAACCATTGCCGCAGACGGCTGAACAACAGCGCCACCGCAATCCGGTCGGGGTGACGGTCGGACTCATTTTTCTTGCCAATGCAGGGGCCGATGAATACCACCTTGCAATCAGCCCCGTACTGCTCCTGCAGAAACTTCGCATGGCTCAGCGCCGGCGAGAGCACCGGCGAGATCAGCCCCGCGAGCCCGGGGTAGTACTTGCGGATGAAATCAACCACCACCGGACAGGCAGACGAAATCATCAGTTGCGCCTGCGCGCCACAGAGCAGCTCCGCCGTGCGCCCGCTGACAATCTGCGCCCCGAGGGCCGTCTCACTGACCCCGGCAAAACCCAGCCGCAGCAAGGCCGCTATCATCCTGCCGCTCGACAGGCCCTTGAATTCATTGACCCAGGACGGAGCCAGAGATACATAGACCTGCTGGGCAGAATCCTTCAGCAGACGCTTGGCACCCTCCCAGTCATTACGCACCTTCTTGGCCTGCACCGGACAGACCTGCACGCAGTTGCCGCAGGCTATGCACAGCTCCGGAATCACTGACGCGTGCGCACCCTGCACCCGAATCGCCTTCACCGGACACTGGCGCACGCACTTGAAGCAATCCTGGCACTCGGCTTCAACCGTGTAAATGGGATAGTTCTGTTTCATGCACCCCGCTATTCAATCCAGCAGTTTCGACCGCAACAGGCTCAACAGACGATCTCTGTCCAAATGCTCATAACGAACATCGTCAATGCTGATGTTCGGACCGCCCCCGCACTCGCCCGAACAACGTGCCCCGACCAAATCCACAACCGAACATAAATCGTGATCCCGCAAAAAATCCTGGATCAACCGGATGTTCTTCTCATTGCCCCGGGCAAAACAGGAACTGCCCATGCAGACCGTGATCTTGTGCCTCATTGCGTACCCCCAGCCGGTAACCCCGCCAACAACCCCTGCAGCAACTCAACTAAACGACCCGGAGTCATCTGCGAATGCAATTCACCATTGATGATCACATTCGGACCCAGACCACAACAACCCGCACACAGCTTGCCGCTCATCTCCAACTCAATCTTGTCACCTATCTGATGCTCACGAAAAAACTTCTCCACAGCCTCAATGTTTCGCGCATTGCCACGCGCAAAACATGAACTGCCTACACATATTATCACCGAAATCTTGTTCATCCGCTATTACCCAAGATATGAAAAAATCCTGACCGGAAAAATACCGTTATAGCAATATAACAGTATTTTTATATTGTTATTTTTCTATCTAAACCGCTATTAATATAAATCCATACCTTAACCTTGCAAGCCGAATTCTTAAATAAAGATAAAAAAATATCTTTTACTCGGGATTTATCTAGGATGGTGGTCAATGTGCGAATATCTGTGCTTGCTTGTTGCCGAAGAGGCGCCGTTTACTGTTGGCCTCGGAATGACGTGTTTTGCCCCGGCATAGGCGATAGTAGCTGCTCCTGCAGGCGGTCTAGGATACCCAGCTGAAATCCGGGTTCTGACCCGATCTCAGCAGCTCCCGTGCCTGGGATTCTTGGTCCTTTTCTGGGAGGCGGCTGTCCAGGGACAAGGTATTTGTATGCAATTGCTGATTTGGGCCTTGACAATATTGAGCAAAGCACTAATTTTTGCCCCGTGCCCTTGATTCTAGCGGTGGGGCCCACCCCACCGATTGGGGGGACCCCCAACCCTAATTAGGACGCGCGCGTGAGAAGGCCGCCGGAGGGAGGACCATGGCAGCAGTGCCAGTACTGACTCAAATAGGTTAAGGTGCGAAGGTTGGTACTGGAAAATGAGCTTTGCCATAGTGGTTGGGTTGGTCAAGCACTCCCTAGTGCTACCTGCAGGATGCGGCATGGCCAGCGCCAGAGCGGTCAAGTGTCCATTTCAAGCCTGGACTACATATGGTAGCCAGAAAGTGCTCAGCACCAGATTTCGCACATTAACGAATTGTGATATCTCCACTCGGGCGGTGCGGCCAGTTCTATGCAGCCGCGGGTCTTATGCCCTACAGAGCAATATGCCTGTCGCGGGCGGCGCGGGCAGTTCTATGCGGCCGCCGTTCTTATGCCCTACAGAGCAATATGCCTGTCGCGGGCGGTGCGGCCAGTTCTATGCGGCCGCCGGTCTTATGCCTCCCCAGAGCAATATGCCTGCCATAATGCCCGGTTTTCTCCGCACCTTCAGTTGGGCCTTGCCCTTGCGACAGGCTGAACCGGTGACCGGCGGGAAGTTAAGCCGCCGGGGACAAAAAGCTGCGCCTGGCTCGCGAAAAGCAGCGGCACGGTTTTACAAGCATCGAAGAGGTGATATAGTGATAATCTATCTGCCGGAGCGGTTGGGGGCGATGCAATTTCGCCGCCAGTGCCTGGAAATGACGGCTGCCTTGACTGGGCCGGTACCAGGGATGGCGAATGGCCGCCGCCCAGTCAAACCGCCTGGGGTTTGCGGGACTCATGCCGTGGCGATGCCCATGACCTAACCACCCCGGGGGGGGGATTGGGCAGCGCCACCGCATAGTGTCCGGCAGACTGCTCCCCAAGGCCTGCAAAACCTATCCCGCTCTTCAGCCTCCCGCGTAATCAGCCCATACCCCCAAACAGGATGCAACGATGTCATATAAATATCTGTTGTGCGCAGCTGGCGCATCCCTGCTTTCCCTTGCCGCCGCCCCGTTTCAGAATCCCTCTTTTGAAAACGACATTGTCGAGTATAGCATCACCCGGATGCTGACGCCATTGGATGAGATTAAAAGCGATGTCGCAGACGCGGCATATCAAAGTTCAATCGACCCGCAGCAGGCGCGTACTGGCAGCCGTTCCCTTTTTGCGGCAACCGACAATCCCGTCGGACGCAATTATATCCGTTTCGACAACCTGCCCTGCGCGGGCAACAAAGAGTTTGAATTTACGGCCTGGTACCGCCTGGCCGAGGTAAAACCGGGCTGCACGCTCTGGTACGAGTTGTGGTTTTATGATGCAAACGGCAATTTGCTGCGTCATCGAAACGGCAGCCACTTCGATGTCAGCGCAGACCGCTGGCTGCCGTTCTCAAGCAGTTTTTTCGCGCCCAAAAATGCGGCCAGATGCGCTGTCAATCTGAAATTTTGCGGCCCGATGAAAGTATGGGTCGATGATGTGGATTACCGTGAACTGCCGGAGCGGCAATTCCCGCGGACCGATGGTATCATTTTGCAGGATAACAGCGCGTTCGTGCTGTACAGCGACCGGCCGATGTTTCAAATCCCGGAGGCAGGCCTGCCCGAAGGACTAAACAAAGAAGGCAAAATTACCCTCTCCTGCGCCGGCAATGAAGCGGAATCTTTCCAGGTCGTGCTGCACGCTAAGCAGGATATGGCTGACATTGCGGCAGAGATTGACAATTTCTCCGCCGGAGAAAACTACATTCCAGCGACTCAGGTTGACATCCGCCGGGTCGAGTTCGCCAACGTCGTGGACCAGCCCAATCCCCGTATGGCTGGCCGGCATGCTGATCCTCTGGTGGAATTCAAAGCACCGGCGGCAGTTACGACCGGGAAAAACCTGGGCCTGTTCATCACCGTCGAGGTGCCGGCAAACACGCCCAAAGGAGTCTATCACAGTACCGTAACCCTGTCCTCCGGTGGGCAGAAACTTGCTGCCGTGCCAGTGGAACTCCGGGTCTGGGGCTTTTCCTTGCCGGCCCGTCCGCAACTGCGCACCTATTTTTATACCGCTCCGGGTTTCGGTGGCAAAGCCTATCTGAAATATGATCCCCGCCCCGCCAGTGTCGTACTGGACGAGGCGCACAAATTGCTCGCGCAAATGCGGGTCAGCGGCAATCAGGCCCATAAAGCCGCTGACCCGAAATGGAAAAAAATTGACGGCAAAGTGGTGGTCACCGACTGGGCCCCGTTCGACGAGTCGATGGAGCAGATGATCAGGGATTACAATTTTGCCAATTTCGGGATTCCGATCCTGCGGATGATCGGTAGCAATTCCGGATGGTTCAAGTCGGCCGGACGCAAGACCCACAAACGCTGGAACAAGATGGTCGGCTCGGAACCACCGGCCACTCCTTTCGGCGGCTATTACGATGAACCAGAGGGAATCGGCCTGGTTATTGACTACGCCAAAGTCTTTACCGCTTATGTGAAGGAGAAGTATCCCGGCATCAACTTCTATTACTACCTCTATGATGAAGTTCCCTTCGATGTCTATGAAGCGTTGGCCCCGATTGTCAAGCAGCTGACCGAGGCCGTGCCTGAGCTGAAGATCATGCTGGTAGCCAGTTACTATGGCGACCTGCTGCCGCCCTATCACACCAAGGTGGCAGGACTGGACGGACGCTCGGTCCGATCCCCGGGAAATAATTATCAGGAGTGCTGGTACTATCAATTTCAAAGTTCCCTTGACCCCGCCCAATTCCTTTGCGCCAGGAGTTATCCCTGGAAAATCTACGCCGCGAACGGAACGGGGGGGCTGCTCTGGAGCACGCTCTACTGCGGCGGGGGCGAAAACACCTTCAATCCCTGGACCGAACTGGGGACCAAATATGAAAATCCGGTGGCCACCATCTTCTATCCCCCGTACCAGGGCAGCGGTGGCGTGGTGCCATCACTGCGGGCGTGGCAAATGCGGGACGGTATCGAGGATTTCGACTACCTGAAGCTGCTGGAGCAAAAGAAGGGACGGGAGTACGTCCTGAATTGTATGGCTTCCTTTATCAAAGACCCCCTCGAAAACCCGGCTGACTTCCGGGCCCTGGACGCTATTCGCGCCCAAATCGCCGCAGAACTGGAATAACCAGCAGACTCACCCGGTGGTTCAGAGTCTGACCTTATGGTTTTTCGCATTCTGTAGCTTTTTCCCTCAATAGCCACCATGACTTCTGCGGAGTACTTTTCCCAACGGTTGTCCTTTGCGCCAGGATGGTGGAGATTGGCTTGGTTGCTTTGGGCAAGCACCAGTATCAATGCGTGCACGATTTACGCCCGGCGGGTATTTTTGGTCTTATCGGGACTGACTCCGAAGCACCGGGCGTGTATATTAAGTAACTGTTTTGCCGCGAGGCACCAGGTGGCGAACCCTGTAGCGACGGCCGCCATGATAATTGTCTTGGTTCGAGGAAAGGATGGCTTGAGGATGGGCAAGAGTTTGACGGTGGCGGTAATCGGCTGCGGGGCTTTCAGCCCAGGTTTTATACCGTTGTTCAAGGCGCACCCGCTGGTGCACAAAGTCTATGTCTGCGACTTGTTGCGGGAGCGGGCGGACGCCATGGCCCGCAAATTCGGCTTGGAGGTGATTGCTTCCTTCGAGGAAGCGCTGCAACGCCGTGACATCAACGCCATTGCGATCTTCACCCAGCGGCATCTGCATGGTCCGCAGGTTCTGGCGGCCTTGGCGGCCGGTAAGCATGTGTATTCGGCGGTGCCGATGGCCAGCGAAGCCGAGCAATGCCAGCAGATCGTGGAGCTGGTCAGGAAGAGCGGCCAGACCTATATGATGGGAGAGACCTGCTACTATTACCCAAGCGCGATGTTTTGCCGCGAGACCTATCGCGCCGGCATCTTCGGCAAATTTGTCTATGGCGAAGCCCAGTACCACCACGACATCAGCCACTTTTCGCAAAGCTTCCGTGACAACTTGAGCAGCGCCGGCATACCGCCGTTTTACTACCCCACCCATTCCACAGCGATGCTGTTGTCGGCGGTGGATTCCTACGCGCTGAAGGTCGTCGCCTTCGGCTATGAGGACCAGGAGGACGACCCGTTCTTCAAGACAGGGGTCAACCAGTGGGACAATGTCTTCTCCAACTCCTTTTCCATGCTGAAGCTGGCCAACGGCGGCACTGCCCGCATCAACGAATGCCGGCGAATTGGCTACAAAGCGCCGAGTTCCTATGTGTCGTCCTGCTATGGCACCGAGGGCAGCTACCAGTTCAATAACGCGCAGCACCTGCTGACCGTCAAAACGCCCACGGGCGTGACGCTGACCGAGGTCAGTGTGCGGGTCAATCCTGCGGCGATGACGGAAAACTGCCACGACCCCGAATTCAAGCAGAAAGTCGCCAATCACCAGTGGCAGTGGAACAGCTTCGCGCCGGTTCAGCAGGCCGAAGCCGACCGCCTGCCGGCGAGCTTCAAGGCGCCAGACATGCCCAACGGCCACATGGCATCGCATCAGCTGCTGATTGATGATTTTTGCACGGCCGCCGCTTCTGGCACGCTGCCGCCGGTCAATGCCTGGGCGGCTGCGCGCTGGACCATACCGGGTCTGGTCGCGCATCAATCGGTGCTGCGTGATGGCGAAGTGCTGGCCGTGCCGGATTGTGGCGATGCGCCCAAATCCTGAGATGTCCCTCAATAATGTTTTGCGAAATAGAGAAAACCCATACCCCAAGGAGTCAATCATGAAGAAAATGTCGTTCCTGTTGATTATCGCAGTTCTGTTGGTCAGCAGTGGGTTACGCGCTGAAGTCAAGCTGGGGGAAATCTTTACCGACCACGCGGTGCTGCAGCGCGGTCCGGCCACGGCGGTGTTTGGCACCGCCGATGCGGGCGAAGCCGTGACGGTGAGCGTGGCTGCGGCGACGGCCAGTACCGTGGCTGACGCCAATAGCCGCTGGCTGCTGCGGATCGACCTCAGCGGTGTGGGCCCCGGTCCGCACAGCCTGACGGTCAAGGGCAAGCAGAACGAGATTATCCTGCAAGACATTCTCGTCGGGCAGGTGTGGCTCTGCAGCGGTCAGTCGAACATGGGTTTCGGCTTGAAGTCGGCATTGGGCGGCCAGGATGAAATCGCGCAGGTGAGCAATGATCGTCTGCGCACCTTCAATGTCAGTTGCATCGGCGTGCCCGAGGCGGCCACGGTGCTCAAGGGCAGTGGCTGGCTGCAGACCATTCCGGCTAACAGCTCCCGCACCGCCGTGGGTTATTATTTCGCCCGGGAATTGCAACGCGAACTGAATGAGCCGGTGGGATACATCAATTCTTCCTGGGGAGGCTCGAGCATCGAATCCTGGTTGCAGCCGGAAACCGCGGCCAGGTTGTCAGCCGATGCGCGCGCCGATTGGGAGAAAATCCTTGCCGATTTGGCGCAGTACCCCGCACGGCTGGAGCAGTTCCAGCAGGATGTCGCCGCCTGGGAGAAGCAATATGACCGGGCCGATCGCGAGTCGAAGGGCATGCCCGCGGAGGACACCTGGCAGGCCGCCAACCTGAGCAAACTGCCGGGCCATGGCGCCGGCTGGCTGCGGGCGGTTTTGGAGCTCAGCGAGAAGGATGTCGCCGGCAATGCTTCTTTCAACCTGCGTTACAGTGGTGTTCCCGGCAAGTTGTACTGCAATGGCCAGCTGGTCAAAGAGCACAGCCTGGCGACGATTGCGGCCACCGGCAGCACTTGGGCGGGAATCGACAAGAAGTATCTCCAGACCGGCAAGAATATCATAGCCTATCGCTATTTCCAGCCGGCCGGAAACTTCCGGCTGAACATCGAAGTGCGCACGGCGGCGGGCGTGGTCAAGCCGGAGTGGGAACATAGCATGGAGTACACCTTCGCCGCCAAGGCCGAGGCAATCAAGAACTATCCGAAGATCGCAGCGCGGACGGTGACGAACAAGACGCCGACCTACCTTTACAACGGCATGATCGCGCCCTTGAAACCGTATACGCTGGCCGGCGTGATCTGGTACCAGGGCGAGACCAATGCCAGCAAGGCCCAATGGTATGTTGAGCATACCGAGCAGCTGGTCTCGCAGTGGCGCGAGCATTTCCAACACAGCGAGCTGCCGTTCTATTGGTGCCAGCTGGCCAACTACATGGCAAAAGTCGACAAGCCGTCGCCGACCTGCGCCTGGGCCGATTTGCGCGGCGCCCAGACTGCCGCGTTACGCATCCCCCACACGGGGCAGGCGGTGCTGATCGATGTCGGTGAAGCCGGCGATATTCATCCGCTGGACAAGGAAACGCCCGGCCAGCGCCTGGCGGCGCTGGCGCTTAATGACGTCTATGGCAAGGCGCGGCCGAGCCGGGGGCCGCAGGCCACCGGGGCGGTGCTCGCTAACGGCAAGATCGCCGTGAGCTTTGCGCACCTCGAAGGCGGTCTGGTGGCCCGCGAACTGCCGGCGCAATATCCGGTTAAGCTGGCGGAGAAGCGCCTCGCGGACCTCAAGCGCAATGCTCCGGGGGGGACGCTAGAGGGCTTCGCGGTGCAGGGCGGCGACGATCAGTGGCAGTGGGCCGATGCCGTAATTGCGGGCGACCAGGTCATCGTTGACGCCAGTAAGGTCACTGCTCCCAAGGCACTGGCTTACGGCTGGGAGAACAATCCGACCTGCAACTTGTACAACCGGGCGGGTTTCCCGGCCGTGCCCTTCAAGATCTTGTTGCCTTAAATGGCACAGGCTGGCCGTTGGCAAGCAAGTAACATGAATGCGCGTCTGCGCGGCCAGGTGGGAACGCCTGCCAAGCTCGCCGCCACGAGCTTGGCAGCACCGCCGCTGCCAGTGGCCGCACCAGCCGGCGTCGTTTAAATGGCCATGATTGACATCCGCCGGGAACTTCTCGCAACGCTTGCTGTGTACTCCAGGATTCAAACGACTGTTGCCATAGACCCCTACACAACAATATTGCAGTAAAAACGGCATTTCCCAACAGAAAGAAGCAGCAATGAAGACACTCTTATCATGGTTGGTCTTAGCACTTACGTTTTCAGCATTTGCAGCGCAGCCAATCAAAGTCAGCAGTTATAGTTATTCTGCTCCGCCACTGCAGGACAAGGAAAATCAAGACCCCGGGCACCAGAAATTGACCGATGCGGTACTCTTTCCCGGCAAGGGCATCTATCCGCATGTCGTCTGGCAGTACAATGCTTTCGGCAAAAAACCGCTGCAAATCGATTTCAATCTTGAGACGCCAGCGCAAATCGAGAGCATCCGGATCATGCAATTCCGCTGGAAGCGAAGCTATGGCATCAAGGAAATCCGCGCGATTGGCACCGACTCCAACGGGAATCGCTTCAGCCTGGGCAATATCGTCTTGAACCAGCCCTATCATCTGCCGGAAAACGAAGCTCACGACGCCCCCGTCAGCATCACCACGACCGACAATACACCCGCGTCAGCAGTGCAGCTCATTTTCACTGGCACTGGCGGATACCTGGGAATCAACGAGGTGGAGTTTTTGGGAACGCCGCAACCAGCCCAGCAGGAAGTCAGCCAAAAACTCGATGTTCTTGCTGATAGCGCCCAACCGGGATTGCGGGTCTTCAAGCACGGCTCTTTCTATGTGCTGGAAAACGATTATGCGATTTACGCCATCGACCCCAGATATGGCGGGTCGCTCAGTCTGGCATGGGACAAACTCAGCAAGTCCAATCTGGTGAAATTCGCTGAGACAGGCTCTACTTACGGCCCGCTTTTTCAAGACCGGTTCTACCCGGGCGGCAGCAAAAATCGTGACATGTATCTCTACAGACAGTATAAGGCGGAAATTTTGCAGGATTCACCTGACCTCAAACAGGTTCGCACCTGGGGGGTCGGACACAGCGGCATTTTCTCCGGGGTGGAAATCAGTAAAACTTACACCCTGGAAAAAGGCTCTTCAGTCATAAATGTGGATATCACCATCAGCAACCAGTTGGACAACGTCATCCCGCTTAAATATGGCTATTGGTTTGCCGGCGGCTTGCACAGCGACTCCGATGAATACAAACGCATCGTCCCTGGCCAGCTCGGCCCGGAAGTAAAATCCAGCGACGGGCAGGTCACTTCCGTGGATTTCGTGGACGGGTGGTGCGGTGGCATGACTGGCGACAACGTCCTGGCCATCCTCTTCCCTTACGAATGGTCAAAAGAAATTTACTAATGGAACGCCAATAAATTTACCGGCACCATCGAGGT
>JAAYYJ010000374.1 GCA_012515455.1 Oligosphaeraceae bacterium | reverse complement strand
GCCACCGGCAAGGGCAATGACCAGGTCCGGTTCGAACTGACCGCTTATGCTTTGAAGCCTGACATCAAGGTCATCGCGCCCTGGCGCAGTCCGGACTGGACGTTCAAATCCCGCACCGACCTGATCAATTACGCCAAACAACGTCAGATTCCCATCACGGTGTCGGCGGCAAAACCGTACTCCATGGACCGCAATCTGCTGCACATCAGCTTCGAGGGCGGGGTCCTGGAAGACCCCTGGCAGGAATCGCCGATTGAGACGCATGTGCTGTCGGTGCCGGTGGAGAAGGCTCCGGACCAGAGCGAATATGTGGTGCTGGGTTTTGAGAAAGGCATCCCGGTCAGTGTGAACGGCGTGTCGCTCAGCCCGGCCAAGCTGATGCGGGAACTGAACCGTCTGGGCGGCAAGCATGCGGTCGGCCGCATTGACATCGTGGAGACGCGGTTTACGGGCATGAAGGACCGCGGCATCTACGAGACTCCCGGCGGGACCATATTGTTCAACGCTCACCGGGCCCTGGAATCGATCTGCATGGACCGCGAAGTGATGAACGTGCGCGACCAGCTGATACCGCAGTACTCGAATATGGTCTACAACGGCTTCTGGTTCTCGCCCGAACGCGAGTTCCTGCAGGAGGCGATTACCGCCAGTCAGAAGAACGTCACCGGCGAGGTGCGCCTCAAGCTCTACAAGGGCAACTGCTTCGTCGTCGGCCGTCGTTCTCCGTACACGCTGTATGATCCCGAGGTGGTGACCTTCGAGAAGGACGACGTGTACAATCAGGCCGATGCGACCGGCTTCATCAAGCTCAATGCGCTGCGTCTGCGCATCGGTGCCCAGGCCCGCAAGCCTGAGGCCTGAGGCGGTCAGCATGCAGCTGCAGATTTTGAAATGCAAGCTCCACCGGGCTGAATTGACGGCCTGCGAGCTCAATTACCAGGGCAGTCTGTCCATCGACCGCGATTTGCTGGACCTGGCGGGCATACTGCCTTATGAGAAAATTCTGGTGGTCAATCAGAACAATGCTCAGCGCCTGGAGACTTATGCCATTGAGGCACCGCGCGGCAGCCGCGAGTTCTGCCTGAACGGCGCGGCGGCCCGTCTCGGTCTGCCCGGGGACCTGGTGACCATCATGGCCTTCGCCGGCATGACTGCGGAGGAGGCCGCGGGCTATACTCCGCGGGTGGTAGTGCTCTCGGACAGGAACCGCACGGCCACAGTACTGTGAACCGCTTTTTTTCGGGTGAGCAATGAAGAAATACAACCTGGGGATTATCGGCTTCGGGACGGTCGGAGCCGGGGTGGTGGAGACGATTCAGAAGAACGGCGAGCTGCTGGCCAGGCGCACTGGCGTGCAACTCGCCGTGACCAGGATCGCTGACCTGGATATCGTCAGCAACCGCGGGGTGAGTCTGGAGCCGGGGGTGCTCGGTACCGATGCGATGGCCCTGATTGAGTCTCCTGATGTCGACGTCGTGGTCGAGCTGGTGGGCGGGACCACCGTGGCCCGCAAATTCATTGCCGAGGCTTTGCAGCGGGGCAAACCGGTGGTAACCGCCAACAAGGCTTTGCTGGCGACGTACGGCGAGGAGCTCTTTGCGCTGGCCCGGCAGCACCACACCGAGATTTATTTCGAGGCCAGTGTGGGTGGCGGTATTCCCTGCATCAAGGCACTGCGCGAGGGCCTGGTCGGCAACCGCTGTCAGATGATTTACGGCATTTTGAACGGCACCTGCAACTACATATTGACCAGGATGGAGCAGGAGCAGGCGGATTTTGCCGCGGTCTTGAAGAGTGCCAAGGACGCCGGTTATGCCGAAGCCAATCCGTCCATGGACGTGGATGGCTACGACACTGCCCACAAGACTGCCATATTGGCCAGTCTGGTTTACGGCAAGTGGTTCAAGGTCGATGATGTCGAGGTGCAGGGCATCCGCGCAGTGACTTTGAAAGACATCGATTACGCCGCCCACCTCGGATACCGCATCAAACTGCTGGCGGTAATCAAGGAGAAAGACGGCCGTATCCAGCTGGGGGTGCATCCGTCCCTGATCCCCGGCAAATCACTGCTGGGACATGTGGACGGGGTGTACAATGCGGTGTGGGTCCGCGGCGATGTGTCCGGGACCACGATGTATTACGGTCGCGGGGCGGGACGCGAAGCGACCTCCAGCGCGGTGGTCGCAGACATTATGGATATTGCCCTGAACCATCTGCATGGCTGTCCGAACCGGGTGCCGGCCTTCCCGGTTTATCCCGAGTACCAGGGCCTGATGTACAGCGACGAGGTGGTCTCGCGCTATTACCTGCGTTTGCAGGTCGCGGACCGCCCCGGGGTGCTGGCCCGGATCAGCGGTATTCTGGGTCATTATCAGATCAGCATCGCCAGTGTGACCCAGCATGAGGTCAAGCTCGCGGCGGTGCCGATGGTGATTCTGACCCATCAGGCGCGGGAGGCCGATATGCAGCAGGCGCTCTCAGAGATCAGCCGCGAGGACTGCGTGGTGCAGGAGCCGGTGGTGTTCCACATTGAGGACCTGGTGACAGATTGAGCCTCAGTGCGGCGCCAGCAGGGTGAACGGCTCCCAGGGGAGGTTGCGCAGGATGGCGAACAGCAGCAGCACTGCAATCAGGCTGAAATAGAATGGCGCTCTGGTAATCAGGCGGCGTTGCAGCAGGCACAGAGCCAGAATCAGGCTCAGGGGCAGGAACAGCACATTGGCAGCCAGCGAGGCACGCCAGTCCAGGTGCAGCAGCGCATACAGGGCCCGGGTATTGCCGCAGCCGGGGCAGTACAGCCCGGTGAGCAGGTGGAAGAAGCAGCGCGGGAACCAGCCCGGCAGCTGGGACGGGTCGTGGAAATAGAGAAAAGCCAGCAGTCCGGCGACCGTCAGGATCAGAAGCAGGACCAGCAGCAGGCGGGGGAAATTTTGGGTAGACACGTTGGTGTTCCGGCAGGATTTTGGTTACGGGCAGGATAATATACATCTTTAGCGCTGCGGCGGCAAACGCTGCCCGCCCTGGTGCCGGCACCGGTAGCACAGAGGAATGATTATGCGCAGCAAAGAAGCAGTCAAACAAGCAGTATTACAGGAGATTTCCGCCCGGCAGGAGCAGCTGCTGGCCATGGCGGAGAAACTCTGGCGGCAGCCCGAGACTGGCTACCGTGAGGTGCGCAGCGCGGCTTTCGCAGCTGAAATACTGCAATCGCTGGGACTGCAGGTGCGCACCGGGCTGGCCCGGACCGGCTTCCGGGCCGATTGGGACAGCGGGCGGCCCGGCCCCACGGTGGCGGTGCTGGGCGAGATGGACGCCTTGCTGCTGCCATCGCATCCGGCTGCGGACCCCCAGACCGGCGCGGTGCATGCCTGCGGCCATCACGCCCATCTGACCACCATGCTGGGGGTGGCGATGGGGCTGCTGGGGGCAGTCGGGGGGGAGGAATTATCCGGCCGGGTGGCTTTTGTGGGCACTCCGGCGGAGGAAGGCATTGAGCTGGATTACCGCCTGGGGCTGTTGCGTTCGGGTCAGATTCAGGCCATTATGGGCAAGGCGGCGCTGATCCGCGAGGGTGTGTTTGTCGACATCGACATCGCGCTGATGAATCATGTCGGCGAATATCCGTTTTGCGTGACTGATTTCAACGGCACCATCAAGAAGAAGATCGTGTTCCGGGGCCGGAGCTGTCACGCCTCCACGCCGCAAAAGGGCATCAATGCCCTGAATGCGGCCAATCTGGCGTTGCATGCGGTGGCGCTGCTGCGGGAGAGCTACGGCAATGACGACCGCATCCGGATGCACGGGATTATTTCGCACGGCGGCGATGCGGTAAATATCGTGCCCGATCATATCGCCCTGGAGTATCAGCTGCGAGCCGACACCCTGGCCAAGCTCCGCTCCTTGAATGCCCGGTTTGACCGGGCGATGGTGCACTGTGCTCAGGCGCTGGACGCGCAGGTGGAGATTACCAGCCTGCCCACCGCGATGCCGTTGCGCAACGACGAGGAGCTGGCCCGGATGTTTGCGGCTGCGGTGGCGGAGGTGGTGCCTGGGGCAGTGGCGCAGATCAAGGAGAGCTTCAACCCCGGTTGCACGGATATGGGTGACTTAAGCCAGATCATGCCGGTGCTGCACGGCGGCGTCCCCGGCGCGGGCGCCTGGCATGCGGCCGATTTTGCCATCCATGATCCCGGGTTGGCGATCATCGCCAACGCGCAGGTACTGGCTCTGATGCTGGTGGAGCTGCTTTACGGCGACGCCGCCTGCGGCCGGGCGGTCGCGGCCGGCAAAGGCGCATGTCTGCCCTTGGCGGAATATCTGTCTCAGGTAGACTCGTTGGGTGCGGTGGTGCATTCAGAGGATTGCCAGCGCGTCTGATGCGCTGGCTTCGGTGTGAAAGTTCTAGTTAAAGGAATCATGATGAAAGCGAGCCCGGATTGTTTTGCGATTTGTGAGGTCCGTCTGTATGATGGCACTGGCAATCCGCCGGTGCCGGCTGATGTGGTGGTCAAGGATGGCCGGATTGCGGCGGTTGAGGCACCGCGGAAACTGAATCTCACCGGCACGGAGAAGATTTCCGGTCGCGGTTTGGCGCTCGCGCCCGGTTTTGTGGATGTGCACAGTCATTCTGACCGCAGTCTGATCAAGGCCCCGGGTGCGGATGCCAAGATTACCCAGGGGATCACCACCGAGGTAGTCGGCAACTGCGGCTTCTCGTCATTCTGGGAACCCCCGCAGGACATCCACGAGACGCTGACCGAGACCGGGCTCAAGGACCACTGGCCGGACCTGAATTCCTACGCTGCGGCGGTGGAGAAGGCCCAGCCGGCAGTCAATGTCGGTGCTCTCTGCGGGCATAACACCCTGCGGAAATTAGTTACGGGCAACGCTGACCGGGCTCTCACCAGCAGTGAAATGAATCAGATGAAAGAGCTGCTGCGGGAGTCCCTGGCGCAAGGAGCGCTGGGTTTTTCCAGTGGGCTGATTTATTTTCCCGGCAAGTACTCCCATACGGATGAAGTCCAGGAGCTCGCCTCGGTGCTGCGCGGCACCAGCAAGCCCTATACTACGCACATGCGTTCGGAAGGCAATCAGGTGCTTGAGGCCCTCGAAGAGGCATTTGCAATTGCCCGCAGCGGTTCCGGCAAGCTGCAGGTCAGCCACATCAAGGCCACCGGACCGAGCAACTGGGGCAAAGCCAAAACCATGGCCGCCCGGATTGAGGAGGAGCAGCGCAACGGCCTGCAGGTCAAGGCCGACCGCTATCCCTATATTTTCTCGCACACCAGTCTGCTGGTGTCGGTGCCGGAGCCGTTCAACCGCATTGATGGCGTGACTTTGCAGAAGCAGTTGCAGTCTTCACCAGAGCGCCGGGAGGAGCTGCTGCAGACTATGATCACGAAGGGCTGCATTCGCGGTGACTGGGACAATGTGATTTGCATGAACAATGATCCGCAGTACCGGCATTTCTACGGCAAGCGCATTGAGGAGGTCGCCGCTGCTCTGGGGCTGAGTGTAGCCGAGTTGTATGTGAAATTCCTGACCGATTATCCCAGCGGCGGCTCGGCGGCCTACAAGACCATGCTGGAGGAGAATCTGCATTTCTTCCTGTCCCATGACTGGTGTGTGCCGGGCACTGATGCAACCGCCATACCCATGGACGGATCGATGGGCCTCTGCCATCCGCGCGGCTTCGGGACTTTCCCGGCTTTCTACCAGATCGCCAAAAAATACGCCCCGGTGGAGAGTGTGATCCGCCGGATGACCAGCGACCCCGCCCGGTTCTTCAATATTTTCGACCGCGGGTTGGTGAAAGCCGGTCTGGCGGCCGATCTGGTATTGTTTGACGAGGAGACTCTCTCCGGTCGGGCGACTCTGGAGAATCCCACCGCTTTGGCGCAGGGCATAGCCCAAGTTTTTGTCAATGGCCATCTGGCGTACTCTGCGGAAGAGCCCTCCTGGCGGTCCTGCCACGGGCAGTTCCTGAAAGTCAAAAACTGATCCAGGCTGGTATTTCCGGCTGGGTTGCATGACCAACTCGACCCCGTGCCCTATGCCGCAGGGGCGCATAGCACGGGGTGGGGCGCTGGTACCCTCACTTCAGATTGACCCATTTATTATTTATGCCTCCGGCGGGAGAGGCCAGGCGCGGCAGCGAATGCCTGCTGGGCTGAACGAACGCCCTCACCAGCCCGGCGCGCATTGCCCAAAGCGGTTGACAACAATTATTTCCAGCATCCGACTGGCGCATTTTGAGAAAAATTATTTCAGTTCTTGCATTTGCGTTTCGGGCAGTGTATTTTATGCCACAGTATCCTGTCCTTGGCCGGGCTGAGACTGCGGTTTCGACTGGGTGAGGTCTGGATTTGATTCAGGGCTGCTGACTGTT
>JAAYYJ010000373.1 GCA_012515455.1 Oligosphaeraceae bacterium | reverse complement strand
GGCTTTAAGATTGCCAGCGGGCCGGATTGGCTGGCCCTGGTCGGCCGGGACAGCGAGCCCTGCTACGGCGTCTCCCACCCGCTCAGAATCCAGGACAGCTATAATTCAAAGCTGAAACTAAGCCGTTTTGGGGAGACGGGAACGCTGTTCGCAGTCTATTATTTTCTGGAGCAGCACTGTGGCATGCGCTGGTTCATGCCCGGCGCACTGGGTGAGGTAGTGCCGGTGCAGCGCAGCATCAGCGTGCCGCAAATCAGCGTAACCCGGGAGCCGGACTTCGAATACCGGAACATGTATTTCAACGACTTCCCCACCGATCACGATGGCGCGCGCTGGTTCCGGCGGGCCGGCTTCGGCGGGCCGGCCATCTCCATCAATCACTCCTTTTCCCGGATCAAGAGTAAGTACCGCGAGACCAATCCGGAATTCTTCGCCATATATCAGGGTGAGCGCGATTACGAACTGACCTGCATGGGGCGGGGGAATCTCTGTTTGTCCGAACCGGGGCTGATCCAGGCCTGGGTGCGCGATATCCGGGAGTTCTTCGACCAGCAGCCGCAACAGCTGATCTACCCGGTGATGCCCAACGACGGCTACCGGACTAGCTGCGAATGCGAGCGCTGCGCGGCTTTTGTCCAGGCACAGGAGGAGCGCAGCGGCAGCCGTCCCCAGGCGATATCCAATTACGTCTGGAATTTTGTCAATCAGATCGCGCTTGAGGTGTACAAGACCCACCCGGACCGCCTGATCGGCTGCTGTGCCTACAGCCAGTACATCAACCCTCCTGACAATCTGGAGAAGCTCAGTCCGAATGTCGCGGTGATGGTCTGCAAGACCAGGCGGAACTACTGGGATCAGGAATACCAGGCCAAGATCAATCAGTTCCTGGACGGCTGGCGTACCAAGGCCCGGCAGCTGTATATCTGGGAGTATTATCTGTGGGTCGGCTACGAGCCGATACTCAAGGGCCTGCCGGTCTTCTTCCCTTATATCCTGGCCCAGGATATCCGCTCTCTGAAGGGCAGCAGCCGGGGTGAGTTCATCGAGTCCGGAACTTGGCGCCCGCGTTCCGATGACCCGCGGCTTCTGAACCTGCCGGGATTGAGCCATCTCAATCTCTATCTGACCGGAAAACTGCTCTGGGAGGCCGAGGCCGATGTCGAAGCCATCCTCAATGACTACTATCAGAAATTCTATGGCCCGGCGGAGAGCGAGATGCGGCAGTTCTGGACTCTGGCGGCGGAGCTGTGGAGTTCGCGCCGCAAGGAGCACGGCAGCGCCATCTATCAGAATGTATACCGGGAAGAGAATATCGACCGTCTGCTGGCATTGCTGGCACAGGGGCGCCAGCGCTGTCAGCCTGGCAGCCCGGAATGCCAGCGAATTGAGTTGCTGCAAAGCGAGATGCAGCCGGTGAAGGAGCGGGTGCAGAAAGTCCGGGTCATCAATCCGCCGGAACTGTCGCTGCCACAGGCAGGCACGGCTCCCCGCCTTGACGGTCTGCTTGACGATGAACTGTGGTCCACAGCAGCCAGGAGTGACCTGGTCAACAACCTGGGCGGCGAGGCGGACTACCGCAGCGAGCTGCTGCTCAGTTGGGGGCAGGGCAATTTATACCTCGCGCTCCGGAATTATGAGCCCAATCTGCCCGGCATGCGAGCGCTGGCAAGAGGGCGCGACCAGCGGGTCCGGCCGGTGGTATATGAAGACGAGGCGGTGGAAATCTTCATCAACCCCGATCCGCTGTCCGACCGGGTGTATTATCAGTTCGTGATCAATACCGTCAATGCCCTCTGGGACAGCCGGAATGTGGTCGGTGAACCGTTTGCACCCCAGGCCTGGGACAGCAAAATGCAAAGCGCTACCAGCATCCAGGCGGATCATTGGGTACTGGAATTGCAAATACCGCTGGCGGACCTGGGACTCGAGAATTTCTCCGGGGGCAGGATCAAGGCCAACATCTTTCGCAACCGCGTAAATGATGACCGTGAAGGCATGGTTTATTCCGGCTGGTCGCCGACTCTGGCCAACCGCCATCATCTGCTGGACCGTTTCGGGACTCTGGTGCTGGCCGGCCGCGAGGGCGCCAGTGCCGCCCCCCGAACGCAGGATGCTGCCGGGCAGCAGTTCCAGGAATGCTATGAGTCGTTCCGGCTGGCCAGGGCCGGTGACCGCCGCGAGGGCAATGCCAATTGGCCATCCTACCCTGAGCTGGGGCGGTCTTTCCAGAGCCTGGCTGCGACTAAAGTGCCCGCGCTCGCCGCCAAGGCTGCCTTCTATGCCGGTCTTTGCTTCTTCCTGGAAGGAGCATATACCGCGGCCGCCGACTGCCTGCAGGCCATCCCGGCCCTGCTTGGGCCGGGGCAGGAGCTGTCCTGGCTGGCAGAGGTGACGCCGGAGCAGGTCCGCGGGCAGGATTTTGCCGGGGAACTGCCAGGGATTTTCAGCCGGGGCTTGGCGAACCCGAACCAGAGACAGCAGGCCGAAGCGCTGGTGCAGCAGCTACAGATGCTGCGGGAGAATGAACTCCAGCTGCAGTCACTGCAGCAGAAGCTGCTGCCGGAGCGGACCGCTGCCGCCGGCAACCGGCTGGAGTCACAGGCGGACTGCAACCGGGCGCTTCTGTACCTGGGCGCCGGATTTCCGCTTTTCGCCCTCTCCTTGACCGAGATTCAGAATAAGCTCGCGCAGGCAATCTGTGTGGGGAATATGCGCCTGATCGGCATCGCTCTGCGTTTGTATGCGCGTGAGAACGGTCGTATTCCCGAGGCCCTGACTGGCCGGGGCCGGGGCAGCTGGCACGCGTTGATCATCCCCTATACCGACGGCCCAGGCACAGGCTGGAAAAACCGCAGCCGCATCTGGCGCTGTCCCGCGGCCCCGGCAGATGGATATTCTTATGGCCTGAACAATCTGCTGCATCATCTCTACCGGGGGCAGATTGAGGCAGTGCCGCAGCCGGGTAACATGGTCCTGCTGGCCGACTCCATCCACTATCAGCCCGGAACATACCCGCACCAGCCGTTGTTTGGCGGCGGAGCGTATTCCATCCGTGGCCGTCTGGAGCACAGCGGCGGCGGCACCATCGACCGTGCCCGCCATGACGACGGGGCGAATGTGCTGTTTGTCGATGGCAGCGTCTCCTGGCTGCCGGTGGGGCAGCTGCCGGTGCCGGAAGGCGTGTTCTGGCGCGGGCAGGAACAATAACGCCGGCGAGGCGTCAAGCCGGGGCCAGGACGGCCAGCACATCCTGGGCGAAGACAAACTGATGCTGGTCCGGCAGGGCGACATCACAGTCGGGGCGGGCGCAGCTGCGCAGCAGGTATGCGTCAACCGGGGCGCTGATGCTGCTGCACTGCAGCGTCTGCTCGGAGAGCAGGCAGCCGATTTCCTGGCCGGCCTGCAGGAGGCTTCCCGGTGCGCCTGCGGTCTGGATAAAGAGGCCCTGGTGTGGCGCGCGGACCTCCAGGTATTTCTCCATCTGCAGGTATTTTGCCGCTGGAGCCGCGAGTGGCGGTTCCGGGCTCAGGCCCAGGAAGCCGGCCGCATTCAGGAGCGCCTGCTTGCCGCGCTGCACTTCCCCGGGATAGACCCGGTACTGGCCGCTGAGCTCGCAGCCGACCACCACTTTTCCCAGTCTGCCGGCCTGCCAGCGCAGCGCCCCCGTCCAGCCTTCGTTGAGTGCCAGCAGGCGGATGAAGGGGAACCCCAGGCACTCCGCCAGGGCAATCGTCTCAGCCTGGTCGGCAATCATAATCAGCGGCGCAGCGCTGCGCGGATAACAGTGCAGGTCAATGATATGGGTGGCCGGCAGAACCAGGTCGTGCCAGAGGGCTGCGGTCAGGCGCTGGCTGTCACGACCGGTTGCATCCCCAGGCCAGTACATCGCCATGTTCTGGTGCGAATCGATATATGGCTGCTCCGGTCCCAAATCAAAATGCGGTCGGCGGGCGCGCAGGGCCAGCGGGTTGGCGAAGGGCAGCGCCAGAATGCGCCCCGCTCTGAGCTCGGGGGCGATTTCAGCCACAAACTGCTCGATTGCGGCACTGCCGCTGATTTCATTGCCATGCTGAGCGGCCATGACCAGCAGCACCGGCCCGGGACGATGGCTGCGTAAATCCCAGTACGGGATTCTCAGCCTGGTGCCATCCTGGAGAACGAGGTGACTGAAGGCTATTTCCGGCGTGCACATACTGCTGGTCCTGGTTGCCTATTGGGTTGGGATGGGGCTGGGATGCTGCCGGTGGGACAGAAGGGGGATCACGCTCGGCTGGCGCGGCCCGCGCACAGAGCATTAGTCTGTGCCGCTGCAGGCGAATTCGGCAAAGGCCTGGTAAGCCCATTCGTCCCATTCCGGTTTAACCCCGATGCCGGGCAGATCACCGTAATTTTTGGCAATCAGCCGGCCTTAGAAATCCTGGCACATCTGCCTGGCGTCAGCCTGGATCAGTGCTTTGTCGCCGGTGGGCAGAATCATCTGGATGTCGACCGGCGCCCACAGGGCCGCATGGTATTTCTGCAGCAGTGCGGACAGGAACGCGCGGTCGTAGAGCCGTGGCTGGTCAAATTGGAAACAATTCACACCGGCCTGCAGCAACGGCTCCAGCAGCTTGTGGTTGTTGCCGCAGGAATGCATCAGCACGCGCATTCCCCGCTCGTGTGCCAGCGTGAACAGCCCGCGGTAGAGTTCGGAAAAATACTCCATCCACATTTCCGGGGAGAAGAGCAGGTCGCGCTGGGTGCCGAGGTCCTCGCAGAAAAAGATCCCGTCTGCGCCGGCATCGCCGGCGGCCTCAATGAGCAGCGCGTAAAGCTCGGCGATTTTGGCATGCAGCCGCTTGAGTTCTTCGGGGTACAGTGCCATATCCAGGAGGTAGTTTTCCAGTTTCCGGAGATATCTGGCGCTGGCGAAAATCCACCCGGGCAGGCCGGCGATTTTGAAATGGTCCGGGAAGGGCTCGAAGCCGCTGCGGAAGCGGCCGGTCACCGTCGCGCGGTCGAAGACCGGCATTTTCAGCTTCGGCAGCTGCTCCCAGTCCTGCAGCACTGGGCGGTAAATCTCCCCCTGGGCACTGCCGTCCTGCATCCGGTGCCAGATATTTCCCCACATATCATCATAGTACTCGGTCTCGCCTTCGACCCAGCGGCGCTGGGTGTAGCCTTGCGGCAGGCCGGCACTGGCGCCGCACAGGTCATTGCGCCGGCCGAGGCCGAAATTCATGCCGATGCGGGGCGCGCCGTCAGGGCTGAACAGCGACTGAATCAATGCCTGTGATTTCATAGCCTGCATTACTCCCAAGCGACGGTTTGAGAAAGGTTTGAGAAATATTATTAACGACGATGAACATTTGCTTTCATAATATATATTATATTGTTTTGTTGTAAATGAGTTGATGCCCGGTTGCTGCGGTAATTCCGGGGTATTTCTCCTGGGATGGCTTTAGTCCCCTCCGGCCGCGGCAAGATACTGCTGTTCCCTGGCGCATCTGGTACTGATGCTCCAGTTGGTTTTGTTCTCCGGGCAATTAGCCGCACCAGCAAGGACCAACAGAAAGGACTTGAAAAAGATGACGGATTTCACAGCTCTGAAGACAGCGGTCATGAAGGGTCGGCGTCAGGATGTCGTCACCATGGTGCAGGCTGCGATTGACAGCCATGAGGACATCAGCGCCATACTGGACCAGGGGATGATTCCGGCCATGCGTGAGATTGGCGAGCAGTTCAGCCGCAATGAAGTATATGTGCCGGAGCTGCTGATTGCGGCCCGGGCTATGCAAAGCGGCCTGGCTTTAATCGAGCCCATGCTGGTGGCTGCAGGCCGGAAAGCGCCCGGCACGGTGGCCATCGGCACGGTCAAGGGAGACCTGCACGACATTGGCAAGAACCTGGTGGCCATTATGCTCAAGGGCGCCGGCTATAAAGTTATCGACCTCGGGGTCAATTGCGACATCAGCAAGTTCGAGCAGGCAGTCGCACAGGGGGCGCAGGTAATCGCCTGCAGCAGCCTGCTGACCACCACTATGACCTATATGAAGGATATCGTCGCACATTTCCAGGGTAAGGGCGTGAAGGTTATTGTCGGCGGCGCGCCGGTTACCCAGGCCTTTGCGGATGAAATCGGTGCCGATGGCTATGGCGAGGATGCCAATGGCGCCGTCAAGCTGGCCGATTCGTTCCTGAAAGCCGGCTGAAGTGCCTATCCCGGTGATGCGCATTAACATAACCTGCAAGGACAATCTGGCGGCGGTGCTGCAGCAGTCCGGCCACCGGCTGGATTTGCGTTGTGGCGGACAAGGCACCTGCGGACGTTGCCGGGTGGAGCTGCTGAGTGGCACCTGGGAGGTAGAAAAGCGAGTGGTACAGGCACCCGGGTCGGCTCTGGCCTGCCGCACCCGTTTGCTTAGTGACAACGGCGAGGTGGAATTCACGCCCTTGTCCGGCAAGGGCCAAATCGCTTCCGGCTGGTTTTCCCGTCCTTTGCCGGTGCGCTCGGAAACTGTGCTTGGTGTCGATATCGGGACCACTACCATCGCGGCGGTTAAAGTCTGCCATGGCGAGGTAATCGGCAGGGCCAGCTGCTTCAACGCCCAGATGGAATACGGCGATAATGTCCTGACCCGGATTGGTGCCGCGGCGGGGCATTTGTCCGCTCTGCAGGCTGCGGTCAGGTCTTCAGTGGGCGGTCTGCTGTCAGAACTGG
>JAAYYJ010000372.1 GCA_012515455.1 Oligosphaeraceae bacterium | reverse complement strand
CAAACCATCGCAATTCCCATAACCAAAGCCACAAAAGAGGAAAGTCACGATGTTGAAACATTTGCTCCTGAGCTGCCTTGCTGCGCTGTCCCTGTCGGCCGCCGCAGCTGAGCTGATTCTGAATCTCCAGCCCATAGTTTCTCCAGACCGGCCCCAGGTCATCGATCTGCAGGCCAACCTCCGCCAGGTGGTGATTCCACGTCTCAATGCCCCGGCCTTGGACGGCAGTGACCGCGGCTGGGAAAAAGCTTTCCGCGATAAGGGCTTCACGATCATCCGCGACAAGGCCATCACCCGGGCCAAAGGCATGCAGGCCACTGGGGACTGGGAATCATTCCTGACTGCGGCTCTGCGCCCGACCCAGGACAGCGCCTTGGCTCTCGGCTACGACGATCAGTTCCTCTATCTGCAGGTGGATTGTTTCGAACAGTCCATGGACAAACTGGTCGGCTACCCCAACGCCGAGCGGGACGCCAATATCTACGGCGGCGACTGCGTCGACCTGACCTTCAGCAAGAACCGCAACAGCCCCGCTTATGTCCAAATCGTGATTGACTGCAACGGCAACCGTTTTGATACCATGAACACCCGCAAGAGTGACAGCGACAGCAAAAAAGGCAAAAACAGCTTCACCAGCGACAAAAACTGGAACCCGGAATACCCGGTCGCGGTAGTCAAAAACGCCCAAGCCTGGCGCATGGTCACCGCACTGCCGTTTGCCGCCTGCGGCATCCAGGCCAAAGACGGAGATTTTGTGGACATCAATGTCTGCCGCAATGAAATGCCCTCCAAGGAGCTGAGTTCCTGGGGCCCGACCGAGCTTGGTTTTCACGAAGCCGACAAGATGGTCCGTCTCTGGCTGGGCCAGCAGAACAGCCCCAAGGTCTTCCTCAGCCAACTCAGCTATCTCCCCCCCCGGATCGGCACCAACATCCTGAATCTGAAGATCAACAACACCAGCGACAAGCGTTTCTCCGGCGAAATTGAACTCACCTTGAAGCAGGGCAAGGACAGCCAGAGTTTCCGGGACAAAGTCGCGGTGGCCGCCGGCCGCAACCACAACTTCCCCCTGTCCTGGGAGGCAGTCAAGCCCGGTCCCTACATCATCAGCGTAATTCTCTTCGAGGACGGGGCCCCCTTGGGTATGGGCTCGCTGTCCACTGCGGTGCCGGAACCGCTGAACGTCACGCTGAGCAAACGCACCTTCTTCAGCCAGACCCGGAGAATACCCGCCAGCGTGCAAATACCGGTCACCGAGCCGGAGGCGTATGCGCTGCGCCTGAGCCTGTCCCAGGACGGCAAGAAGCTGCAGTACGGCGGCATCGAAAAACTGACCGCCCGGGAGTACCGTTTTGAGATTGATGTCACTGCGGTCAAGGAGCGGGCGGATCTCCGGTTAGAACTGGTCAACAGAGCTGACGGCGCGGTCCAGGCGTCTGCAAGCATCCCGCTGTCCTGCCACACTGATCCCTTCGCGGAACCATAATACGATCTTTCCCGGCAAAAATTGAAGGCAGTCACAATGAGAAAAAAATTCACTCTGATTGAACTATTAGTAGTTATAGCCATTATCGCGGTTCTCGCCTCGATGCTCCTGCCGGCCTTAAGCAAGGCCCGCGAGAAGGCCAGGGGTATCAGCTGCCAGTCCAAAGCCAAGCAGCTGGCCACTGCCTTTCTGATGTACACTGATGAGCATGACGCGGTCATTCCCACCAGCTTTGGTTTGAATGGCAACAAGAACGGCACCAACTGTTTTCCCCTGGTTCTTTATCCCTACATCGGCGGCGTTTACAGCAGTGCCGTGCCGTACATCTCCCAGATTCACTGCCCAGCGGTCACCGAATACAAGAATCCCAAGTATCAGTACCTGCCCTGCTTCGGCATTCCCACATACATCGGCAGCCGTTCAGAAGGCACTCCGCTGTTCCGGCGTATTTTCACCTTCGACCATCCCAGTCAGCGCTTCTCGCTGTTCGAAGGCAAATCCGGCTACCTCGGCGAGTACTACCTGAAAGACCAGTTCAATTCCGGCGACGCGTACCGGCACGGCAGTAAAGACTCCGTGAACTGCGGCTTTATGGACGGTCATGTCGAGATGAAGACCGCAAAGCAGATTTTCATGCCGGGCACCGGCCATTATGACCACTCCGGCTTCTGGAGCTACCCGCTGTCTTCCGATTACACCAGCTTCAGTATGAAATTCTAACCCCCGGGAGGTTCACCAATGAAGTACCTACTGCTCTGCGCGGCACTGCTGCTGAGCGCAGCGACAATGTCCGCCAACGAAGAAAACCTGCTCCAGAATCCCGGTTTTGAGAACGCCGGCAAGAATGGCCTGCCGCTGTCCTGGGGCATAAGCAACCCCAAAGGCGGCGGGTGCGCTCTGGATGACCAGGTGGTTCACAGCGGCAAGTACAGCCTGCGCTTCAGCAGCATCGACAGCTACATCGCCTGCCAGCAGTCGTTCGGGGAAATGAGTACCCTGGACCACGATTTTCGCCTGAGCGGCTGGGTGAAATATGATAATATCCGCAATGACACGGTCGATTTCAAGACCTACCACCTGCCGTTCTTCGGCATCTGGACCAGCAAAAAAGGCCGTAACAGCTTTAATTTCAATGCTCTGAGCCTACCACCCGGCTCCTCGGACTGGCAGTTCTTCGAAAAAATTTACCGCCGGGAGGATATCCAGGGCATGATCGCCAAAAGAAATTTCGCCGACCGTCCCACGCATTGGTCCATCCGCATCAACATCAGTCAGCAGCCCGGCAGCGTCTGGTTCGATGATTTGTCTTTCGTGCGTCTGCCGGCAGTGGTTAACTTGCGGGCGCAGTTAAACTCCCGGGAGTACATCGTCAACTCCCGCAACGCCATCCTGTCTCTGAACCTGGTTAATGCTACGGCAGAGCAGGAAACCGTGGTCCGGGTCGGCATCACCGCCCTGGACTCTCAGACGGTGTTGCTGCAGCAGGAGCATCCGGTCCGCGGCGGAGTCAGCGCGGTCAGCCTGCCGACCCGCGCGTTGCCGGTCGGATCATACCGCCTGACCTGCACCCCGGCCGATGCCAACATCCAACCCGCTCAGCTGTTATTCAATATCGCGGCAGACCCCTTCGCGGAGTAAGGGCGAACCGTTTGCAGCAGAATTTTTCCACCCTTTAATATTTACTGGAGAATGACATGAGAATGCACCGTATCATTGCTTGTACCATTCTGACCTTGGCTGGGCTGGGAGTCACTGTGCTTGCCCCGGCCCAGGAGACGCCGCGGCAGTTCCGGGTCTGGGGCCGCAAGGCGCCGGCCAAGCTGGGCGGTTTCGAAGGGGTAGCCAACCAGTACGGCCTGGAGTCAATCAAGATTCCCGCCGGGTTCAAGCGCATGACCCCAGAGACCAATCTGCAGGACCCCGCGGCGCCAGCCGAATTCGCCGCCCTCGGATACCTGCCCTTCCCCAACCACGCCATGCAGTATATCTACCCTGAGACCAGACCCTTCCCGGAGGAAATCGGCCGGCCGGTGCGGGCCTTCGCCACGCCCGGCGAATTCGTCCCCCTGGCCTTCTCACTGCGCAGCCTGCAGAATCTGCACTGCGTGGAAGTCAGCGTCTCGCCCTACCGCGACCGCAACGGGCAAATCGTGATCCCCGCCAATCACCTGGATTTGCGCATCGTCCGGGACCTGCCGGTACCGGAAAAGGAAGAAAACCAGTATGTACTCCGGCCCAAATACCTGGAATCCTTTGACGAATTTGAGGTCTTGAACATCCCTGCCAATCGTACCGAACGGTTCTGGCTGACGGTGAAGGTCCCTGACGGCGCAGCCGCCGGCACCGTGCAGGCCAGCATCAGCATCAAGTGCCGTTTGGGGGGCGCCTACACCTGGGACAGCATGATCCGCATCCTGCCCTTCACTTTAGCAGTCCCCGACCCCGAGAAGGATATCAATTTCCAAATCCTCTCCAATACCAACGACCCGCGCTTCGGCACTTATGGCCGCGACTGCAATCCCTCCGAGATCCAGCGCATTTTCGTGGATATGGCCGAGCACGGCATGGTCTCCAACAACTACGAACATGTGCACCCATATATCAGCAAAGGCGAAGGCGGCAAACTGCAGTTCGACTTCGACCGCCCCGGCATGACCAGCATCTACTCCTTTAATGACTTCATGCACCTGGTCCTGAAAGCCGGCCTGACAGGCCCGTTATGCTACTACAACGGACCCTACGAGGCCTCGCAATATCTGGTCACCGGACTGCTCAAATATGACAAATACAGCCCGGAATACAACGATGCCCTGCGGCAGATTTTCGCCGCGGTCGAGGCTCAGCGTGAGAAGATGTCCTGGCCGGAGATCATCTACTTCATCGGCGACGAGCCCGGCTCGCATGCCGAGCGCCTGCGTCTGAATCTCAATTGCGGCCAGCAGATCAAGGCGGTGAAGCCCACCGCCCGCATCTCCAATTTCTTCAATGGTGAGTGGAACGGCACCAAGGACTGGAAGCTTCTGAAGGAAATCAGCGACATCAACTGCACCAATTTCATCAACGAGAACACCCTGCAGGAGAGCCGCGAGCTGGGTTACGAGTCGGTCTGGGGCTACAATGGCTGCTATGATCACGCCTCGGATACCCGCGGGCACCGGGTGTTCTATGGTTTCCATCCCTGGCGCTGCCAGCTCAAAGGCATCACCCAGTACAAATATCGGGCCTTTTATGCCGATGTGAAGTACCAGGGCTCAGTGGCTTACAACCCATTCTGCTGGGGCGGCGCCGCCTACGACTACACCTACCCCAGCGCTGAAGGGCCAATCCCGACCCCAAAATGGGAAAGCGTGCGCCAGGGCATCTACGACTACCGCTACCTGCTCACCTTGCAACGCCTGCTGGATAAAAATCCCAATCACCCGGCCGCGCCGGCCGGAAAAGAGGCCCTGGCCGAGGTGATGGCGAACTTCCACCTCGATTACCAGAGCCCCAGCCGGGAAAATTATATCCAGCTGTACAGCCCCGAGACGCTCGATGTCTACCGCTGGAAAATCGCCCAGGCGATCCTGGGGCTGCAAAAATAAACCTCAGCTCAGAGCTTCAGCATCTTGAGCTTCTCGTTGTCGAGGACCTCGATCATCTCACCGCTGCGCCGGGCCGCCGCGGCCATCGCGATGGCCTTCTCCAGCGCCGGCGCCATGGTGTCGACCATGTCCTTGAGATTCTGCCGCCCGATTTCCGCGCTGGCCTGCTCGGGGTAGCCCATCACCCCGACCTGAATTTCCGGACGCTGCACGGTGTTCACCACCTCGGCCCGCAAGCCTGAGAACGAGGTGCGCTTCTGGTAGGCATCCGGGTCATCGCGCAGCAGCTCGGCGACCTCCGGCGTATCCATCTCAATCTGGTCCAGCATAGCCAGCTGCGGACGATTGGCCAGGATCATCGAGGTCTCATGCTTGCCGGCGTGCCAGTCGTGCTCCTGCAGCGCCGTCTTGGCCCGTTCCGAGAAGTCGTTGCGGCGCAAGAACAGGATCATCGCCTTGTGCAAAGCGGGGTTGAGCCATTTCTGAATCCGCAGCGATTCCTTGAGGTGCAGCAGGCTCTCGCTGCCGCCATGACCGGGCATAATCAGGATATTCAGGAAACCCTGCAGGACCAGCGATTCGATGATGTCGCCGACAAAATTGGAGAAGTTGTTTGGTTTGACATTGATGGTTCCGGGCAGCATCCCGCCGGAGAAGCAGTAATTCAGGCAGGGGGCGACAATGCAGCCGAGGCGTTCAGCCAAGGCGTAGGCGTATACTTCCGCGCCTTCGATGTCGGTGCTCAAGGGCAGGTGATAGCCATGCTGCTCCACCACACCATAAGGGAAAATAATCGTCTGATTGGTTTTCAGATATTCACGTACTTCTTTAACCGACATCTCTGCCATCGCGTACTTCATTTCGACTCCCATGGGTTCATTATTTATTCCTTGACTGCACCGGCAGTCAAGCCGTTCACGATATGTTTCTGGGCGCAGGCGTAGACGGCCAGCAGGGGCACAATAATCAGCAGCAGCGCAGCGCAGATACTGGTGATCTGCACATCATGCTCACCTTTGAATTCCGTTATCGCCAGAGGGATGGTCTGACAGCCCGGCCCCAGCAATGTCAATGCGAAGGCGTACTCATTCCAGATGGTCAGGAAATTGAAAATCAGCACCGTGCTCAGAGCCGGCTTGACCATGGGCAAGGCGATATGCCAGAAGGTCTGCCAGGACGTGCAGCCATCCATCTGCCCGGCATCAATCATCTCCTGCGGCACCGCCTCGAAGGCGCGGCGCAGGATCAGCACACTGACTGGCAGGGCGAAGGCGATATAGGGCCCCAGCAAACACCACAGACTGCCCTTGATATTCAGTCCGCCGGCGCCCAGCAGGCTGTTGAGCGGAATCAGGGTCACGTGCACCGGGATCATCATCCCGAGCAGAAACAGCACATACAGCGCTGCCTTGCCCCGGAAGCGGAAATAGGCGAAGGCGAAAGCCGCCAGGGCTGCCAGGCTCAAAGCCAGTGCCACCGCCACAGCACTGATCAAAAGACTGTTCAGATAGGCCGAGCCAAAACTGCCGCTCTGCCAGACCTGCTGCAGATTCTGCCAGGTCCATTCCGCCGGCAGTCCCAACGGACGCTGCTGGGCATCGCCTTCATGGCGAAAAGCAGTCAGAGTCAGCCAGACCAGCGGATACAGCGTGAACAGCAAATAACCGCCTAACAACAACTGACGCAACAATGGCCCTGGACTGAATCTGCGCATCTTTAGCCTGGAATAACCTGCGCGGGGAGGCTGACCTTGCGCCCCGGCAGCAGGATTGATATGATTGCGCCGATAAATATAACCCGCCGGCGGCAATTAACAACCCGGCCGCGGGAAAAGCACCGGAACCGCAGATCAACGTTCAGCGCCCCCCAGGACCACCGCAAGACTTCAGGCCGGCATGGCGCCGGTCCCGAAAAACCTCGCCCGCGGGGCATTATCTCAACGACCTGCACTTGTATTTTTCGCTTTTAAAATCATATTATGAATTTTATTTCACTCTTCAAGACAAGGGAAAAACCATGTGCGGCTTTGTCGGGTTGTTTGAGATTGCCGCGGGCGGGCAGGCGCTGGATGCCGCAGCCATGGAATCACTGCGCACCCAAGTACTGCAGATGTCGAAGAAAATCCGGCATCGCGGACCAGACTGGTCTGGCATCTACAATGATTCCCAGGCCATCATCTCGCACGAACGGCTGGCCATTGTCGACCCGCTGTCCGGGCGGCAGCCGCTGTTCAGCCGGGACGGACAGCTGGTGCTGGCGGTCAATGGCGAGATCTACAACCATCAGCCGATCCGGGAGAAATTCGCCGGTCGCTATGATTTTCTGACTCAGTCCGACTGCGAGGTCATTCTGGCGCTGTACCGTGAGAAAGGCCCGGATTGCCTGGAAGAGCTCAACGGCATCTTTGCTTTTGCTCTCTATGACCGGGAGAAGAACGCGTATTTCATTGGCAGGGATCACCTCGGCATCATTCCGCTGTATCAGGGCTGGGACAGCGCAGGGCGCTACTACGTCGCCAGTGAGCTGAAAGCCCTGGAGGGAACCTGCTGCACCATTGAAGAATTCCCGCCCGGACAGTATTACTACAGCCCTGATGGCAAGACGACCCAGTGGTATACCCGCGACTGGATGCAATACAGCGCGGTGAAGGACAACCAATCCAGCATCGAAGAGGTGCGCGCGGCCCTAGAGGCTGCGGTCAAACGCCAGCTGATGAGCGATGTCCCCTACGGGGTGCTGCTCTCCGGCGGCCTGGATTCCTCGGTGATTGCGGCGGTGACCAAGCGCTTCGCCGCCCACCGGGTGGAGAGCGGTGCGGCCCGCCTGGAGGCCTGGTGGCCCCAGTTGCACAGCTTCGCCATCGGCCTGGAAGGCTCGCCGGACCTGCTGGCGGCCCAGAAGGCTGCGCGGCATATCGGCACCGTGCATCACGAAGTCCATTTCACCTTGCAGGAAGCTCTCGACGTTCTACCCGAGGTGGTTTATCATCTGGAGACCTACGACATCACCACCATCCGGGCCTCGACCCCGATGTTCCTGCTGGCCCGGGCCATCAAGGCCATGGGCATCAAGATGGTATTGTCCGGCGAGGGCTCTGACGAGCTGTTCGGCGGATACCTGTACTTCCACAAAGCCCCCAACGCCCAGGAATTCCATGAGGAGACTGTGCGCAAACTGGGCAAGCTCCATCTCTACGACTGCTTGCGGGCCAACAAGGCCCTGGCAGCCTGGGGCGTGGAAGGCCGGGTACCGTTCCTGGACAAGGAATTCATCGATGTGGCCATGCGCCTAAATCCGTCCGACAAGATGTCCCACGCCCGGCGCCTGCCGGCCAGCATCGGCAGTCACGGCGCCTCGCCGATTGAGAAATGGATTCTGCGCGAGGCCTTCAAGGATTATCTGCCCGAAGAAATCGTCTGGCGCCAGAAGGAGCAATTCTCCGACGGCGTGGGGTATAACTGGATCGACACCCTCAAGAGGATCACCTCTGAGCGGGTCACGGATCAGCAATTCGCCACGGCCGCCCGGCGCTTCCCCATCAACACCCCGTTGAACAAAGAAGAGTACTACTACCGCAGTCTGTTTGCCGAATGCTTCCCGTCCGAGACTGCCGCCCGGGTGGTCCCGCACGAGGCCTCGGTCGCCTGCTCCACTGCCATTGCCCTGGAATGGGACGCCGCTTTCAAGGCCATGAATGACCCGTCCGGACGGGCCGTATCCGGCGTGCACGCCCAGGCATACTGAGGCAAAGCCTCCCCCAGCCCCCCCCGCAGGCTGATTGCCTTTACTTCTTTATCTCTGTGCATTAATATAAACTCAAGGAGAACTGCATGTCGAACAACAGTGCCATCGGAACCGAATCCTTCGCCACCGCTGCCAAAGTCGAAGTCAGCAAAAAATTGCGTTGGGCCATCATTGGCTGCGGCGGGATCAGCGAGACCCACCTGCGGGCCATTGAGAACATCCCGGAGATTGAGGTAGTCGGCGGCTGTGACATCAAGCCGGAACGTCTGGAGCTGATGCGCAGCAAGTACGGCTTTACCAAAACGTATGCGCAATGGGACAAGATGCTGAAAGAGCTGAAGCCCGACATCGTCGATGTCTGCACCCCGAACGGCGTGCACAAACCCGCCGTGATTGCGGCCCTGAATGCCGGCTGCCACGCCATTACCGAGAAGCCCATGGCCATGGACCCGGCCGAATGTCAGGAGATGATCGATGCGGCAGTAATCAACGGCCGCAAGCTCTGCTGCGGCTTCCAGATGCGCTACCACCCCGCCTGCGATATGTTCATGCGGGCCCGTGAAGCCGGTGACATCGGCGACATCATGTTCGTCAAATGCCGGGCGCTGCGCCGGCGCGGCATCCCGAACTGGGGTGTCTTCGGTCAGAAAGAACTGCAGGGCGGTGGGCCGATGATCGACATCGGCGTGCACATCATCGAATCGGCGCATTACTGCATGGGCGCCCCGCGCCCAGTCGCCGCATCCGGCAACTGCTGGACTTTCATGGGCGACCGCCCGAGCAATGTGGTCAGCAGCTGGCCGAACTGGGATTACAAGACCTACACTGTGGAAGACTTGGCGGTGGGGCAGGTGCGCTTCGACAACGGCGCCATTATGCAGATCGAGTCATCGTTCTGCAACCACATCGAAAACGACGTGCATACCTTCGAAATCGTGGGCACCAAAGGCGGATTCAGCTTCAAGGATGCGACGCTCTATACCGACCACGCCGGTACCATGCTGAACAGCAAGGCGGCATTCCTGCCCAGCACCGACTTCGGGGCCCTCTTCATTGCCAAATTCAAGAATTTCGCGTCCGCGATTCTGCATGACACGCCGATGCGCTCGCCGGGCGAAGCGGGCCTGGCAGTGCAGAAGATCATCGACGGCGTGTACCGCGCAGCCGCTGCCGGCAAAGAAGTAAGCATCGATTAACCACTACCGGCTAACAGGCACCCGTCCTGTAAATTCATGGATAACCAACCACTATTGCTCACTGCCGGTGCGGCTGAACGGCTGCTGCGCAGCCGGGCGGCCATGGCGGGCCAGCCGGTCGACATGACCCGCACAGCACCGCCCGACTGGCAGCCGCAGCGCTTCCCGCACACCTTGGCCCAGCCTTTTACTGTCAGCGGCCCGGCGACCTACAGCAAAGGACGGCACAGCACTCTGCATTTCTCTCCCAGCGCCACCCCGGGCTGGTGGTTTGACCGCAGCGATTTGCCCGATCAGCTGCCCATCATGGTCTCGCCGCGAAATGTCTGGACCGCACAGCGCAGCATCGTGTTGCGGGCTGGTGCGCCGGCCAACTACGTGCGTATGACCGAGCACATCATCGCCCAGCGCCTGGGACTGGGCCTGGACAACAGCCTGATTTCTTTGGAAACCGGTGACCCGCCGCTGTTTGACGTGGGCAGTCTGCCCCTGGTGGAAGCAATCCTGCAGGCCGGTCTGAAAGAAGACCGCCAGCGGCCCTTGCGTTACTGGACAGTCAAGGAGCCAGTGGCCATTATGAACCACCGGAATGGCTTCCTGCTCTTCCAGCCGGCGCCTCCCGGAGATTGCCGCCTGAACCTGGATGTCGCGATCGACTTCCCGAATGTCATTGGCCAGCAGCGCGTTCAATTCACTCTGACTCCGGAGGTGTTCCGGTACGGCTGTGAAGCACGCACCAACTGCTCGGCCACCGAAATGCTGTACTATCAGACTGTCGGAAAGTTGTTTGCCGACACTCGCAATCTCGGCTACACCCGTAAGAACATTCTGATTGCGGGCAAGAAGAAATATCTGAACGAGCCGACTTTCATGCTGCAGGGAAAATCTCTTGAAGCGGTCTGGCATCGCGCCTGTCTCGATCTGCTGGCAGCGCTGTCTCTGCACGAGGATGGACGCCTGGCCGGGCATATCACTTCCTACAAAGCCGGCCATGCACTTGATGCACAACTGCTGACGATGTTGTACATCCGTGATTTGCTGGAACACCATCAATAACACTGCTGATGTCTTTGCTCAAGGACAAGATCGAATTCTACCACAGCTTGGCCACGCTGCTGGCTGCCGGGGTGCCGACGCAGCGGGCCCTGGCGCAACGTTTCCCAGGACGTTTCCAGCGGGTGTCCCGGCAGCTGCAGGCGGCGATGGACGCCGGAGAGGGATTCTCCCAGGCGATGCGCGGCAGCCCCTGTTT
>JAAYYJ010000371.1 GCA_012515455.1 Oligosphaeraceae bacterium | reverse complement strand
CGCAAGTGCGGGTGATCGATACCTTCTTCCCTGTTGCCAAGGGGGGGACCTTCTGCACTCCTGGTCCCTTCGGCGCCGGCAAGACGGTACTGCAGCATGCCCTCTCACAGCGTTCCGAGGTGGATGTGGTCATCGTCGCGGCCTGTGGTGAACGCGCCGGTGAAGTAGTGGAGATCCTGCGCGAATTCCCGCATCTGTCCGATCCGCGCACTGGCCGGCATCTGATCGACCGGACGATCATCATCTGCAATACCAGCTCCATGCCGGTGGCCGCCCGCGAGGCCTCCATTTACACCAGTGTGACGTTGGCTGAGTACTACCGGCAGATGGGCCTCAATGTGCTGCTGCTTGCTGATTCTACCTCGCGTTGGGCCCAGGCGCTGCGCGAGGTCTCCGGCAGACTAGAGGAGATTCCCGGGGAGGAGGCCTTCCCCGCCTATCTGGAGACCCTGGTGGCCGGGTTCTACGAACGGGCCGGACTGGTGAAACTCAATGACGGCGAAATGGGCTCAATTACCATCTGCGGGGCAGTCAGCCCCGCGGGTGGTAATTTTGAGGAGCCGGTGACCCAGGCGACCTTGAAGGTGGTGGGGTCCTTCTTGGCATTGTCGCGTGACCGTGCCAATGCCAGGCGCTATCCGGCCATCCAACCCCTGGAAAGCTGGAGCAAGTACAAGAGCCTAGTGCCCGAACAGATGATCAGCAAGGCCCGCCTGATATTGCGTGAGGGCAATGAGGTCAATCAGATGATGAAAGTGGTGGGCGAGGAAGGCACCCCGACGTCCGATTTCGTGGTCTACCTCAAGAGTGAATTCATCGATGCGGTTTATCTGCAGCAGAATACTTTCGATGAGGTCGACAGCTCTTGCGGAGCCGAACGCCAGAAGTATATTTTTGCCAAATTGGTACAGGTGCTGGAGAAGAAATTTGATTTTTCCGACAAAGATGAAGCGCGGTCTTATTTTCTGCATCTGCGACAGGAGTTCATCGACTGGAACTACACTCCCTGGGACTCTGAGGAGTTTCGCGCCGCGGAAGCGGTTATAGACTCGGCTTTGGCAAAGAAGTAATTCCGGCAGACAGAAGAGACACACAATCAGGATAAAGTCAGGCGATGAGAAAAATCTACCATCGAATTATACAAATCAGCGGCAATGTGATCACCATCGAGGCGGAGAATGTGGCCAACGGCGAACTGGCCGAGGTGCGCAGCGACCGGGGAGTCTCGCTGGCACAGGTAATCCGCCTCAATAACAACCGGGTGTCGTTGCAGGTGTTCGCGGGCAGCCGCGGCATCTCCACTGACAGCGAAGTGCGCTTCCTGGGACGGCCGATGCGGGTGGCCGCATCAGAGGCCTTGCTGGGTAGGATTTTTACCGGCAATGGCTCGCCTCGTGACCAGGGCCCGGTGCTCTCCGACAATATGATCGATATCGGCGGTCCCTCGGTTAATCCGGCCAATCGCATCATCCCGCGCAATATGATCCGCACCGGCGTGCCGATGATTGATGTCTTCAACACCCTGGTGGAGAGTCAGAAACTGCCGATTTTCTCAGTCGCGGGTGAATCATACAATCAGCTTCTGGCCCGCATTGCCATGCAGGCCGAAGTGGATGTGATTGTGCTGGGCGGCATGGGACTCAAATACGACGACTATCTGTATTTCAAGAACACACTGGATGCACATGGCGCACTGTCTCGCACGGTGATGTTCATCCATACTGCCTCCGATCCTACAGTTGAGTGCCTGTTGGTCCCCGATATGGCCCTGGCGGCAGCGGAGTATTTTGCCACTGAGCATAACAAACGCGTGCTGGTTCTGCTCTCGGATATGACCAACTTCTGCGATTCTTTGAAGGAAATCGCCATCACCATGGAGCAGATTCCCTCCAACCGCGGCTATCCCGGTGATTTGTACAGCCAGCTGGCTGCGCGTTACGAGAAGGCAGTGGATTTTGAGAAAGCCGGTTCAATTACCATCCTGGCGGTTACCACTATGCCTGGTGACGACGTGACTCATCCGGTGCCGGACAACACCGGTTATATAACTGAAGGGCAGTTCTATCTGGTCAACGGCCGCATCGAGCCCTTTGGTTCGCTCAGCCGCCTGAAGCAGCAGGTCAACGACAAGACACGTGATGACCATCGCACGCTGATGGACACCATGATCCGCCTCTATGCCGAATACAAGGAAGCGCTGGAAAAGCAGTCGATGGGTTTCCGGATGAGCGAATGGGACCAGAAGCTGCTTAAATACGGCGAGATGTTCG
>JAAYYJ010000370.1 GCA_012515455.1 Oligosphaeraceae bacterium | reverse complement strand
CAGTACCCATCAGGGTGTTGCCGGTTGTTCCGGCCGAACTCCAGCAGCGCATCGCTGCCGGGGACATATTCCTGCGGTTTCGCCCTCCAGCCCGTTTCGTTGCGGGTCCACCAGTACAGCCGGCCCTGCCGGGTTAAAACCGCCAGCTGGTCCTGGCTTGAGGTCAGGAGCTCAATCCGGCCATAAACTTCGCTGACGGGCTGCTGGTTGCAGGTGATCTTGGTCTTCCGGGCCAGCGGGGCATTTACCTCGATCAGCTGCAGGGTGCCGTTCACGCTGTCCAGATAGTTGAAGCCCCACAACCAGCGGTACAGGGCGCCGTTGCCGGGTTGTTCCTGGTATCCGAATGGGCTGGTAGCGCAGACCAAAGGATAAAACGGGAGCCAGAATATCCAGAGCAGGGGCGATTCTTGCTTATCGTCAGAAGGGGACCGCCAGAACACATCCAAGGGCACCAGCAACGTATCTGCGGCAATGATGCCCAGGTCGGTCAGGGCAGCGGACGGTACGCCATAGAGGCAGCGGTACCAGGGGCACTGCCGCACGGTCTCGGCAGTAATATAGCGCAATTTGCCGTTCAGTTGCATTCTGGCCGGGCCGTTGATGCAGCTGCTGCAGCAGAACAGCAGGACGAGCAGGAGGCAAGCGCAGCGGCGTGGATACATGCTGGCAGGCATAGTGTTACCGCACCTCCCCGGGGCGGTTCCGGGGCAAACGCTCCGGTTAGGGAAATTTCTCGATTTTGACGTACTTGAATTGCACGAATCCGGCATCGCCTTCGCGGATCAGGAAGTAGTAGTCGTAATTCTCGTTGCGTTTTTGGAAGTCGATGACGTATCTCTGCAGCCCGGATTCACCCGGTGGGGTATAGATGCGGGCGTTGGCGTTGGTCAGGGGAGTGGGATTGCGCAGAACGATGGTCCATTGTCCGGGTCCAGGCTGTTTCATCTGCATGTCAATAGTGAAGCGGAAGCGAGTCTTCGCCGGCCCGGCCCAAACCTGTTCCGGCAGCACGAGTCTGGCGTTACCGGCTTTATGGTGGTAAAAGTCATCGATCAAGGGCAAGGGCGAGCCGCCTTCAAGTCCGCTCAGGAAAGGCAGCTCCTGCATAGGCTGGGAAGATTCGAATATGGTTTCGCCTTGTTCCACCTTGGGAACCGTGGTCTCGGCCTGCAGGCTGCTGCCTTCATTGCCAAAGAAATCTACGGGAGTAACCTGGAAGCGGTATTTTTTCCCAGCTGCAAAATATCCGGCATTGAAGGCATGTATCTGCAGTCCGGGGCGTTGTTCTGGCGGCAGATAGAAATCAGCCTGGAGGTCCTGCCGGGTGAAAACCACCCAAGCGCCATCAGCTGCCTGGTACGAGGCTTCTATTTTGTAGGCTTCGACGCAATCCGGGTCATGGGCATACGGAAACTGCAGCGTGATGTTCGTACATGGGGTGTCAGTGCCGATGCTGATTTTGGCCTCAGGCGGGAATTGTGGCATTTTGGCTTTGGCTTTGCGTGCGGCAATGGAGTACGGTGCAGATGCCTTGTCAAAGGGCCAGGGGACACTCCAGAGCTTGTCGGCCAGGAACTCTTTTTTGTCGGCCAGGGAAAAGCGGTGGAAGTCGATTTTCGCGGCAAAGACATCCATGACCAGCACCTCATCGGATTTTT
>JAAYYJ010000369.1 GCA_012515455.1 Oligosphaeraceae bacterium | reverse complement strand
TATCACCCTCCAGGCAGGCGTTGATCAAAAAAGTCCGGCTGCCGGGATCCACAGCAGGAATGATCTCTCTGATTTGCGCCTGATACACCTTCCCGGTGGACTCCACCGGGACCTGCAATTGTGCCCCGATTTTTATTTCCCGGAAGAGATTCTCCCGGACCGGGATGCGCAACTGCAGCCTGGCCGGATTGAAAATTTTCAGCAGCGGGTTCTGTGGGGTAGCCAGATCCCCCGGATCGCAATAGCGTTCGGCCACAATCCCGTCGAAAGGTGCTCTGATGCTCGCATACTCCAGATTAATTCTGGCATTCTCCAGTGCATGTTTCAGCATGGAAACCTGTGCCTTGGCGGTATTCAGATTGCTAACCGACTCCTCGTAAGTCCGCCGGGAGACCACCTGCTTCTCCACCAGCTGCGCGTAACGGTCGTACTCCTCCTGAGCGAATTTCAGATGGCTTTCCGCTGCGGTGAGGTTCGCAGCCGCCGCACCCAGTGCTGCCTGCAGGTCTTTTTCTTCCAGCTTGATCAGCACCGAGTTCTCCGGGCAGGCGTCTCCGTTGTTGAAATTCACCTGAATGACTCTGGCCGAGGGCAGGCGGGAGATGATATCGATCTCCTCCCGGCTACGCACCGTCCCGACCGCGGAGTAATTGATCAGTGCAGTGGAGACCGCCAGGGTTCTCCAAGCAGTGTCAGGTATTTCAGTCGCGGCGGGCAGTTTTTCACCCGAGGGGACTTTGCTGCCAGCGAAAATGGCTCCGGCCTGGTAGAGCATAGCAGAGATGATAAAGCCAACCACCAGCAACACAAAAAACACATAGCCAAGCTTTTTCATACTCGCACCTCGTTATTTTTTTCCGTGATCAGCAGATAGATTGCTGGAATCACCAGCATCGTAAACAGGGTACTGGCCAGCAGCCCGAAAATCAGCGCCCAGGCCAGCCCGGAGAAGATCGGGTCAAGGGTAATTGGCCAAGCTCCCATCAGGGTAGTCACCGCGGTCAGCATGATAGGTCTGAATCGCACCGCACCGGCCTCGGTGATAGCCTGCCTCAGGGGCATGCCTGCAGCCATGCTCTCCTGGATGAACTCCAGCAGCACGATGGAATTTCGGATCACGATCCCTCCCAGGGCAATCATGCCGATCATGCCCGTAGCGGTGAAGAAGATGGGGCTGGCGTATCCACCCACATTGTTCGCGCCAAAGAAATTCAGAAGCCAGAATCCCGGGGCGATACCGATAATGGTCAGAGGGATCGCACACATCAGGAGCAGCGAGAGCCAGACGCTGTTGGTCTGTACGATCAGCAGCAGGAAGATCCCGCCCAAGGCCACGCCGAAAGCGATTCCCAGGTCGCGAAACACCCGCAGGGTCACCTCCCATTCGCCTTCCCCCGCCCATTCAACCTCGATGCCAGCTGGCAGCGGGTTCTCCCGCAGGGTCTTGAATTGAGTCGCCAGCAGCATTTCCCCGGGAGCACGACCGACACACTCGGCGGTCACGAATTCAACCCGGCGCAGATTTTTATGCATAATCGGCAATTCCGCCTCAGCAGCAATAAACTTGCCCAATTCCGCCAGTGGAACTGCCCCGGTCGCACCTTTGACGGTCAACTCATTCAGACGATTGAGTTCATTACGGTCCGCAAAAGGCAGGCGCAGCACCATCTGCAAGGGCTGGCGTTCATCCGACACCCGCATATTCCCGATCGGATATCCGGAAATCGCCGCCTCCAGGCAAGCGGTAATTTCCGCCGCGGAGATACCGCTCACCGCGGCCTTGTCAGGGTCTATCGCAAAGACCCAGCGCGGCGGAGAAATCTCATTGAAAAAGTCGATCTCGGCAAAATGTTTGGAGTCGGTCTGGAGCAGGCGCTGCTGTAGTTCAGCGGCACCGGCCCGCAATTCGGTCAGGGACTGATCCGGCTGAGCATACACCTCGGCGGTAACGGTCGCCAATACCGGCGGCCCCGGGGGTACCTCGACGATGTTCAGCACCGCCTGATGGCGTTCGGCCAGCGCAGTCACTGCAGCGCGAATGCGCAGCGCGAAGTCGTGCGAGGAAATCTCACGGCGGTCCTTGGGAACCAGATTGACTCGGATATCACCATGATTGGAGGATGTCCGCAGGTTGTAGTGCCTGACCAGCCCATTGAAGTCAATCGGACTGGGGATGCCGATGTAGCTCTGATAATGCAACACCTCATTCTGGCGCCCCAGATAATCCTCTAGTTCAGTAATCAACTCCGCGGTGTTCTCCACTGTGGAACCAGCCGGCAGTTTAACCAGCAGCTGCAGTTCGTCACGGTTGTCAAAGGGCAGCATTTTCAGCGGGACCTTGAACAGCATCAGCAGCGCCGAGCCGCACAGCAGAAACAGGACCACCAGAATCAACAACCAGGCATTCCGGCGACGCAGAAACGGACCAATCAGCGCAGCGTAGAATTTTTTAATCCATGGTGCAGTCGCGACCGCCTCTCCGGCCGGCACTTTCCCCCTCTTGCTCTGCAGCAGCTTCAAGGCCAGGAAGGGCACGAAGGTCAAGGCGCAGAGGGTGGAGAATGATACCGTCAGGGGCACATTGATGGCCATTGGCCCCATATACGGTCCCATCATCCCGGTGATGAAAAACATCGGCGTGAACGAAATAATGATGGCGATGGTGGACATAATGACCGGCGGCAGCACCTCCCTCACCGCATCCAGGGTAGCCTCGAACGGCTTCTTCCTGCCCATCCGGATATGGCGCTGGATATTGTCCACGTTGGTAATCGGGTCATCGACGACCAGGCCCAGACTCAGGATCAAGGCAAACAGCGTAACCCGGTTCAAAGTGTAGCCGAAGAGATAGTTGGTCATCAGGGCCAGGGCGAAGCTCACCGGCACCGATACCCCGACCACCAGGCTCTCCTTCCAGCCCATGGTAAGGGCAATCAGCAGGATCACGGTCACGATGGCAAAGAACATCCCTTCAATCAGGCCATTGACCCTGGTGTTGGCCGATGCGCCCTGATTGCGGCTGACCGTCAGGGTCACATCCCGGGGGATGATATCACCCCGAGCAGCCTGGGCCTCAGCAATAATTTTCGCAGACAGCGTCACGGCATTCACACCCGCCTTTTTGCTGAACGCGATCGTGACTGCCGGTTCACCATTGTGTCGGACATAATGTGTGGGCACCTCAGCACCGTCAGTAACCACAGCCAAATCTGCAACCCGGATATGCCGCCCTTCCCGAGCACTGATGACCACTCTGCCTACCTCCTCAGCCGTGAGCGGCACCGGCGCAGTAAGCAGCATATACTCTTGCCCCCCACGATGCTGCTGCCGATGCTGGCCGTGACATTGGCCCGCTGAATCGCCTGGGCGATCTCCGGCAGGCTGATCTGTTGCGCGCGCAGATTCTCGATGACTGGCTCCACCCGGATAATGCGCTGACAGCCGCCGATGATTTCCGAACGCGAGATATGCGGGGTTACATCAAGATGCGCTGCGAGTTCCTCCGCTATCCGACGCAACTCTATGG
>JAAYYJ010000368.1 GCA_012515455.1 Oligosphaeraceae bacterium | reverse complement strand
GCCCAGAAATGCACCGCCAATGGCCTGTACCGGCAGGACCCCGGGCGTTACAGCCGGATGATCTCCACCATCTTCAGTTTCCACTGCCTGATAGCAGTTCTAATCGGGCTGATTACATATGCCTGTTCATTTTTTCTGGGGAGCATCACGAGGATCACTGATCCAGAGAAATTGCTCTATGCGAGCAAGTGCTTTTATGTCTTCGGTATCAGTGCGGCGATACTTTTCCCCAGCGGAATCTTCCAGGAGATACTGGTCGGGTTGCAGAAAATCTACTGGCGGAATTTCATTATCATCGCCTGCAAATTGCTGGAATTAGCCGGCATGCTGCTGATTTTCCGGGTTTGGGATGATTTGTTCCCGGTGGTGGTGTATACCATGGCTCTGGCGGTACTCAGCAATCTGGCCATGGGCGCCTGCGTGCTGTACCTCCTGCCCGCATTGCGCCTGCGCCTGCAACTCGACTGGGGGATAATGAAGGAAGTCGCCGGCTTCAGCGGTTTCGTCTACCTGGGTATGATCGGGCGAATCATCCTGAACAAATCGAGCCGGCTTCTGATCAGTATCTTCTGCGGCCTGGAGAGCGTAGGCATCTTCCAGTTGTCCAGCAAAGCGGCGGAATTGTGCATGCAGGGCGTGAGTCAGTACCAGGAGAATATCTCCCCGATTACCGGCGCGCTGCACCAACGCGGGAGGCATCTCATGCTGGGGCGGATTGTCCTGGGGGCGCTGCGCTGGAACAGCTTTGCGGCCTGCGCCCTGATGCTGCCGGCGGGATTGCTGATAGACCCGATTATGATGGTCATGTTCGAGGTCTCGGATCCTTTTGTCAACCATCTGGCCCGTCTGTTCCTGCTCTCGATGTACCTCTCGGCGGTATTGCGCAATATCCCGCACAGCTATTTTATCATGTCGGAGCGGCACCGTTTTGCCTCCTGGATCATCCTGGCGGAAGCGCTGGCCAACCTGCTCCTGAACATCGTGCTGCTTTGGTTTGGTGCGAAGATGGATATCGTGATTTGGAACAGCCTGCTGATCAAGCTCGGGCTGTGTGTGGTGGTCATCATCCCGTATCTGCTCAAATGCCTGCAAATATCACTGGCCGGTTTCCTGCTGCAGGTCTTTGCACAACCAATGCTCTCAGGATTGCCGGTGCTGCTCTATATCCTGCTGCTGCAACACTGCACCGCCTGGACCGGATGGACCATGCTGCTGGTCGGCGGCGGCGGCGCGCTATGCATTTATCTGACCTGCATGGCCTGTTTCCTGCCCAAAGCCACAGTGCATAAATACCGATGGAAGATTGCCAAACTGCTGCGTCTGGCCTGACGCACACCAGGCACGGCAACATTTGCACAGGCGCTAGCACTGGCTAAACGGCAATTTATGCCATTGCGATAGTGGCGATATTGGCGAAACCGCCTTAAGAAAAGGCAAGCAAAACAGACGGTTGAATCGCCTGCCTGGAGAAAAACAGGATGCGGTTTAGAGGCGGCTCATCGCAACCTCGAATCTCTGCAGGGTTTCCTCGAGGTCGGCTTGTTTATGCGCGTAGCAGACATAACCGCCGTTGTAGAGGGTGACGCCGGCGGCGCAGACCGCGCGGAAGAACTGCTCCCGGAAATTGGCGGGGCAGTCGGGGTCAAAGGTCAGGACCGAGAATGGCGCGTAATTGTCCACCCGGAGCGGCAGGTTGTATTTGCGGCAGAGCTGATTGAATGCGCTCCACAATGTCCGGCTGGCCTGCCAGAGGTGCTCGATGACCGGTTCGGTGCGGTAAATCCCGATGCAGGCCTTGGCCGCAGCGAGGCTGAGGGCATCGCCACCATACGTAGTTGAGACGGTTGCGGTTTTAAGCACATTCATCAGCTCTGCTTTGCCGCAGTAAACCGACAATGGCATACCGTTGGCCATACCTTTGGCAAATACTGCCAGGTCGGGGGTGACCTGGAAATACTCTTGCACCCCGCCGATGGCCAGACGGAAGCCGGTCACAATTTCGTCAAAGATCAGCACGGCGCCGTACTGGTCGGCAAACTGGCGCAGCCAGGGATAGAAGGTCCGCCCATCTTCCAGGCTATGGTAATCGGCCGCGACCACCACGGCGGCCAGGTCGGAGCCGAATTGCTGTCCTACGGCCTCAAGGTATTCCGGGTGGTTCCAG
>JAAYYJ010000367.1 GCA_012515455.1 Oligosphaeraceae bacterium | reverse complement strand
TGGCGGCAAGAACCTCAGTCGAAGGATTTTCCAGCACGGTATGGAGATTCGCGCCTTTGATACGGCTGAAATGCACCCGGCATAAATTCTGATAAGTCTGCAGGTTGGTACTGTTGCCGGGCAGCAGCTCCAGCTGCCGCAATCCTCTGGGAGCCACTCCAGCTTCCCAACAAAGCACCCCCAACAGTGGCCGGTTATCGGCAGATAAACTCATGTGTTCTCCTCGCCTTCTTCACTACCTGCTTTCTTAACTACTGTACTTCCTGGCGGTACGTGCTCCTGCCATCTTGCCAGCCGCCAAAACTGTATTCAATTTGGCTGCGCTGCAGCTGCTTGCGCGGGTGGTTCGAGCAGGAGCGCGCACCCTAGCACAGCAAACAGACATGATACCAGCAGCCCCCCGGCCAGCAGCAGCCAGGCCGAGCGTTCAGTGGCAGTGGCCTGGGCGCGCAACAGCTGCGCCAGGTCCTGCAACTCGCCAGTCGTACGGTCGATTGCCTGCAGAACCTCCGCATGGGCCTGTTCATCAAAATTTCCCAGTGCGTTATCGGTCGCCTGCAAGGACTCTGAGATTCCCTCGATGGAGCCCTGGATTTTTTCGCCGAGCTCCTCCAGTCTGCCGAAGGGCCGGTATTCGCCCAGGGCAAAGCTGCTCAATTTGAGGGTCGCTTGCGCCAGTGGGTGCAATGCTTGTGAGAGAGCGGTTAGATTCTGCAGGGTTTTGCGGTACGGCGGCAGACTGTCATAGAAGCCGAGGTAGACCATCTTCTGCGTCTGCAGCACCTGGCAGTACGCGTCCAGGGTAGCGGCCAGTGAAGCAATCCGGCGGCTGTCAGCCAAGTTCCGGCTATTATAGAACACGGCCACCACAATACCTGCCAGCAACAGTGACAGCACAAGCACCAGAACCGCACCAACACGACGATAATTCCTGCCCATCTTACCCCCTCGAAATATTGCTGCGAGGCCTGACCGCATGCACCTTACCGCCAACTGCCAGCCCCGCATTCAGATGCCTGAGTCTCAAATATAATGCCGCAATTGCCGGTTAGCCAGAAAGTTAACTCGAACCGGGCGGCAACCAGGGTAAACGGCTGCCGCCCGGCGGAATACATTTCCGGCTCAGACTCCGGCGGCAGCAGCTTCGACTACTTTCAGAATCTGTGCATTGCCCAGGAACATCATGGCAAAAGCCAGCACAAAGATGGCGATTGTCTCGATTATCCCCAAGGCGATGAGGTAATTCACGAATCCTTTACCGGTTTCCGCGAAAGCGTCGCAGGCGCCAGCCGCGGCCCGGCCTTGGAATGCTGCGGACATAGCAATGCCCAGTCCGCCCAGAATGCCGATTATCAGTGCCGCAGGCCAGAACTGCGGCTGGATATTCAACACCGAGCCCATCAGGATCATCCCATAGATGGTCTGAGACATCGGCACACCGGTAAGAATGGACAACTGGAACGGGGCGGCCTTGCCCTGGGCGTAGCATTTTTTCCAGCTTCCCACCGCTGAAGCCCCGGCCACACCACAGCCATAAGCTGAACCGATAGCCGCCATTCCGAAGGTCGCAAACGCGCCAACATACACCATAGCCTGATCAATCATCGTAATGTCTCCTTAAGATTTACCAATGTCAGTACTGTAAATATGTTAAATTGTCTTTCTGATTCCAAGCCGGCTGCTGCGCTGGCGGAGTCTTATTCTGCCAGC
>JAAYYJ010000366.1 GCA_012515455.1 Oligosphaeraceae bacterium | reverse complement strand
TGGCGGGGTTGACGGGATTCGAACCCGCGACCTTCGCCGTGACAGGGCGATGCTCTAACCAATTGCGCTACAACCCCAGCTCAACCACAAACAAAGTCAGGACAGGTCTTTAATGTACTGCCTGAAGGTATTTTTGCAAGCCGAGAAAATTCTTTTTCCAGTTTTCTTAAAATTTCCGTACCTGTGCCACCTTGTGGGGTGGAGCTCTCCCGGTCTGTCCGGTTGTGCCTGGCAGAGGGCTTCCCGTCCGTCTGGTCAGCTGCGTCCGGGTGGTTCGGGGTTTCCGGCCGCCGGTTTGTGACAGACGATGGTGAAATCATTCTCCATATAATCCTCGCGTACGGTTGCCGGGATGCCGGCCTGGTGCAGACCGGCCAGCAGTGCGTCCGGATCGAAATAATGGCAGGCCCGGAATTTCCGGCGGGTCCGTCGGTGCAGGAAGTTCGCCACCGCCAGGCGGCGGGAGAGCTGCACCATGCGGATCAGCCCGCGCAGGGCAAAAGCGTCGTTGTTGCCCAGCTCCAGGTTGAAAATTCCGGAGCAGTACACTACCTCGAATGATGCCGCGGGGTAGGGCGGCTGAGCCTGGAAGACATCGCAACACTCCAGCTGCAAACCGGGAGTGCGCCGGCGGGCCTCGGCCAGGATTTTTTCCGTGATATCGCAGCCCCGGTAGTCGACCATGCAGCCGTGTTCCAGCAGGAATTTAGCCAGCTCGGCCAGACCGCAGCCGAGGTCCAGCAGAACAGGGCAATAATCGGGCGGGAAGCACTGCTGCAGGATTTCCAGCAGGACCCGAAACCGGCCGTACTGGGCTTCCCGGCTGCTCCAGCTTAAAATCTGATAGCCCTGCAGACGGGGATGGACCCGCTCACTGTAATAACCGCGGATTTGGTGCAGACGGTCAGACATGTGTGAGGTCATTATGGCTGGGGCAGATTCAGAAGCGGCTGCAGAAGGTGCATTCAGGGTCATCGCAGAGGAGCACCCGCGGGTCTTCGTGGAGGAGCTGGCAGCCAATCTCGAAGAGCTGCGGCAGGGACAGCAGCTGCAGCGTCCCCACCCCCAGGCTGGTCTGCTGCAATTGCAGCCCGCGGTCGAAGGCGCGGCGGAAGAATTTGCATTTCTGGGCTTGATTGCCGCAGTAGAAATCGCGGTGTCCGGGCAGATGTTTATCGATCAGCACGGTCTCCAGTCCGCCGTCCGGGGTACGGCAGCGACAGACGGCCGGCTGCAGGAATGGCATTTGGCAGTGGGTTTCCAGGTAATGCAGGAAGGTGGCTGAAGCCAGGGAACAACCGAAGAACAGTACTTTGCCCTGGTGCTGACAAGCCAGGGCCAGAGGGCTGTTTTCGCCGGCAGGGGGGTCGCAGGGCTGATGCCGCCTGAGGCACTCCTCCGCCAATGGCCCCAGCCCGGCCCAGGAGTGGGTGATGTGGCGGCTGCGCGCCGGGGCGGGATTTTGTGCCAGGAAAGCCTGCGGCACGGCTCCGACCCAGATTTGGCTGGTGTCCGCGGGGTCGAAAGGCCGGTAATTATAGTTCTTGTTCAGGGCATCCCCGAGATAGATATAGGGCCGGGTGAAAGTCGGGAACAGCAATGTCCCGCCCGGTCCCACCGCCTGTCGCAGGGCGGTGATGATGCTCAGGGCACCGCCGGTGATATGTCCGCAGCCAGACAATGCTGAATGGACCAGCAGCAGATCTCCTTCCCGCACCCCCAATTGGCGCAGGGCGGCGACAATCTCCTCGACGCCGATCCGGACTTCCTGCAGCATCGACAAATAGCCCCAGTCGGCCAGGTAACCGATTGCATCGATATACTTCTTGACCTGGGCTTCAGGCAGCGCGGCGCGGTACTCATATTCTGCCTCCCGGATCGCCTGCCCCAGGTCCTTGCGGCCATCCAGATTGGCCAGGATATTGGCGAACGGTCCGTACAGCACACCGTCCGGCAAGCGCCGGCGCTGCTGGGCCGGCACCTTGACCAGATCATAGGGCAGCCCGACAGTCTCGCGTTTCAGCACCATGGCAGCGGCACAGGCCCGCCAGGAGCTGGGCGCCTCGCTGTCCGGAAGCCCCACTGAGAGAGAGCGGTATTTTTCCGCCAGGGCGGCGACTGCCTCCTGGACCGCCGCGGCGGGGCAGAAGCGGTCGAAGTCCTGCAGCCGTTCGGCTTCGCGCTGCCAGCAATGCCGGATTCTTTCCGCCGGCCTCCCGAAGGGTTTTTCGCGCAGCAGGCGCAAATCGTCCATAAGGTTCTCTTCCGCCAGGCGGAGTGCCTGGGTGAGCCATTCCGGTCGCGGATTGGCCAGCATTTCGACCAGGGTGCTGCAGATGGCCGCGCCGCGCCGAAGACCTTCCCGGGGCAACCATTCAGCAGTCTGGCTGGAATTATGCCAAAACTCATTATGGACCGGCAAGGGCCAGAGGGTCGGCACGCCGACACTGGGATCGCTCAGGAACTGATCGTCGTGATAGGCGCCCGGGTAGCGGTTGGAGGCAAATCGCGGGGCGTTCTCCTGTTCGGCCAAAGCGCGGACCAGCAGTTCAGCCAGGGCGTTGCCATAGAATGGCGTGCCCGGACCGGCAAGATGAATCCGGAGTTCCTGCTCCGGCGGGGCCAGACTGGAATCGAAATTCAGGGCCCCCACTACTGCCGGACGCAAATTCTCGCCTCTGGAGGCGGCATAGGCCGCATAGCCGTAAAATTCCATTGCGAAGATCAGCCGCACGGAGAATTCCGGTGTTCCCCGTTCCATCAAGCCGCGTGCGGCCTCGATGGCGGTAGCGACTCCGCTGGCATCGTCATCGGCCATTGGTTCATAGAGATGAGCGAGCAGCCACACTTCCTCGGCGCGCCGGCCCGGGAGCAGGGCGGTGACTGCGGGGAGAGTGCCTTCATAGCGGCGGCCGTCGCATTCCACTCGCGCCTTGAGCGCCCCAACCGTAGCGCGGTCGCGGATAAAATCGCCGATGCGGGGGGTAACGCTGAAAGCGACAAAGGGGCGGTCATCGGCCTGGACATGCCAGTTTGCCCCTTCGGTGCAGGCATTGACCCACTGCAGCGCATCGGGAGTCTTGTAGCGGCCCTGCAAATAGTCGGCGATAATACCCAGCCCTCCCTGGTCCAGGATTGGCTTCAGGACGGCCGCCCGCGGCGGGGTCAGGGGCTGGAGCATGACCAGGCAGCCGCGGGGGTCCTCACCGGCCAGGAACTGTCCCTCGGTGATAATGCGGGCAATCTGGCCGCCCGGTGGGGTAGCCACCGACCCCTTGACCAGATGGAAGGGATGCTGTTGGAAATCAGCGGCGACGAAATCCTGACTGCTGTCCGGGCCGGAGAAATTGAGGCGGTCGTAATTGGGGCGGCCGGTATTCAGCAGGGTCAGTTTTCCGACTGTGGCCTCCCAGGCCAGGGGCATGCGTTTATCCTGGCAGGCAGTCCGGCCGTCAGCGGGAAAGCTGAGCAGCTCGGCCTGGGGTATGCCGGCGGCCTGCAGCAAAGCCAAGGTGTGCCGGGCGGCGGCATCATAATCCTTGGAGGTCTGTCCCAACTCCAGGGCGGTCAGGGTACTGATATTCTGCAGGATTCCCGCACAGTCCTGTCCGGCATAAAAATACTGATACCATTCTTGCATTTTCTGCATTGCTCCGGCACTCCTTCCGGGATGTTTATTCCAGGGGGTTTTCCTGCGCCAGTTCGGTGCGGAATTCTTCGACCTTCAGGTTCTCCAGATAATTCCGGATATTATGGAAAATCTGGTGATATCCGAAGCCGCCCTCGACCATCTCGGCGATGGCGTCCCCGGTGCTCCAGTTCTGACAGACAATCCGATATGCGGCACAGATCACGCCCGTGCGGTCGGCGCCGTGACGGCAGTGGATCAGAATGGGTGCCTGGCGGGCATCCAAGAGCAGCTTCAGCGCGGCAATCACCTCCTGATCGCGGATATACCAGGCCGACATTCTGATATGCAGCAGCGTCATCCCGAGTCCAGCGGCCAGGCTCTCCTCGTCCGGGTCATGGCGCAAGGAAAGCGTCCGCTGCACGCCAAGCGCCTGCAGCTGGCGGAGGCCGGCGGCAGTGGGTTGGGCCGAGCGGTATATGCCTTCCGCGACTTGATGCAGATTAGGCACGCCATCCAGGGCTATGGGGCGGGCCCAGTGCTGCGGACGGGTTGGCTCCTGGGCCAGGAGCGTGATGCTCAGGGCCAGCAGCAGCCAGAAAGACAAAGCAGCAGGGATGTCTTTACGCATAAACAGGCTCTCCCGGGCGCAGGGGCGGGTCATTTAAACATCCCGCGGCGGACGGCTTCAAACAGAAATACCGTCGCCGCCTGGGCGGCGTTGAGCGACTCCGCCTGCCCCGGCATAGGGATGGTCACCGGCCGTCCCAGTTCCGGGCGACTGATGCCCTCTCCCTCATTGCCGATGACCAGGGCGCAGTTGTGCAGCTGAAATTCCTCTTCGAAGAGCGAGCAGCCGGCCGCGGGCAGGGTGCACCAGACGCCGTCCCCGCCCAGGCGGCGAAATTCCGCCACGGCAGCAGTAAGGTCGGCAAAAACCGGCAGCTGCAGGGCGAACTGCGCGCCCATGCCGGCGCGGACCACCTTCGCGGAATACGGGTCCACGCCGCCGCTGACCAGCCAGACTGCGGGCAGTCCGACCGCCCAGGCGGTGCGCAGGATGGTGCCCAGATTGCCCGGTTCGCGGACCTGGTCCAGGAGCAGGCAGAATGGCCTGGGCAAGGCTGGCGCGGGGGGTGGGGGTCGGCGCAGCAGGCAGAGCACGCCCTGCGGGTGCCCGGTCTCAGCCAGGCTTTGGAATTCGGCCGCCGGGAGCAGCTGCCAGGGCAGCCCCCGGGCTGGCAGCAGAGCGAGGAACTCCTGTCCATCCTGGCTCTGGCAGAAATCCTGGCTGCAGAGGACCAGCTCGATCCAGGCCGGCTGCCGCGTGACGGCTTCCCGGCAGCAGCGCAGTCCCTCGGCCAGGAAGCAGTCGGATTTTTTCCGTCCGTGCCGGGAATTCAGCTGCTCGAGCTGCTTTCGTTGCCTCTGGGTCAGCATGGCGGCTTAGCGGGGGATGACGTAGAAATTAATGGCGACCCAGTGGCAGACGCTGCCGCCCAGGACGAAGAAATGCCAGACCGTGTGCATATACGGCACCTTGTCCATAACATAGAAAATAACCCCCAGGGTATAGACGACGCCTCCGACCATGAGCATAACCGCTCCGGGCATGGGGATATTGGCCATCAGGGGCTTGAAGAATCCGACCACCAGCCAGCCCATGAGCAGATAGATGGGCAGGGAGAGGAATTTCAGCCGGGTGAAGACGACTTCGCAGAGGATTCCCAGTGCGGCCAGTCCCCAGACGATGGTGAAGACGGTCCAGCCCTGAGGTCCCTGCAGAGTAACCAGTGCGAACGGGGTATAGGTCCCGGCGATAAGCAGATAGATACTGACGTGGTCCAGGACTTGGAAGATGCTCTTGAGACGGTGGTTGGCAATCAGATGATACAGGGTGGAACTGTTGAAGAGGATAATCAGAGTCGCCCCATAGATTGCGCAGCTGACCACATGGATGGCGGTGCCCCGCAGGGAGGCAAACACGCACATCAGGGTCAGAGCCACAATGCCGAACACCGTCCCCACCAGATGACTGATGGCGTTAGCCCATTCCTCGGCCCGGGTGCGGTGGAATTCCGCCGACCAGAAGCGGACCTTGGCCCGCAGTGCAGCAATGCGCTGGATTTTCTGTTCTGAGGCGGAAGCAGTCTGGTTGGTACAGTTGGAGTTGGTCATAGTGCCGGTCGGGAGTAGTAAGTTCAGGGGGGAAGGGACGTGCCGCGCAGCCGCAGCCGCGAAGAGGGCGGTGCTCAGGGGATGAACGGAAACAGCCGCTGGCGGATTTCCGGAGTGACGGAGAGGCCGTATTCGGAGAACATCAGCGCCTCGGCGGTGCGGATGCTGCCGCCGCGCTGATCGCCGTAGACGCGTTTCAGGACCGGGCGGAGCAGATCGGCATCCCGCATGAAGCGTTTCTCATGTTTGGCGGCGAACCAGCGGAAGCGTGCCCCCGGCTCGGCCGGCACATCTGCCAGGTGATTGTCATTATAGGGCAGCCACTCATAGACCTGTGATTCATGGCAGGCAGCCATGCGGGCTTTGCGTTCGAACAGAGCATCGGTATCCAGGACCACATC
>JAAYYJ010000365.1 GCA_012515455.1 Oligosphaeraceae bacterium | reverse complement strand
GGGCAGCCCTGGTGCAGGGACTGGCCAGCCTGTTCGGATTCTGGCTGGTCGGGGTGCCGGCAGCATTCTTCCTGGCGGTCATCTCCTCGTTTTGCGCTATCATTCCCTTTGTCGGCACCGCACTGGTGTGGGTCCCCGTGGCAGTGTACCTCCTCTGTGCGGGCCGAATCAACGCCGCTATCTTCATCTGCGCCTGGGGTATCCTGGTGGTCGCAAATATAGACGGCCTGGTGCGGCCCTGGCTGATGAGCGGCGGGAAGGCCAATCTGTCCTTTGGAGTGCTGTTTTTCGCCATCCTGGGCGGACTGCAGACCTACGGACTGCTGGGCATTGTCTACGGACCTATTCTGGCCGGGATCTTTATTACCTGCTTGAGCATCTTTGCCCAAAAATACAAACGCAGCTGAGCTGCCCGCTGCTGTTCTTGAGAATGCGAACATTTACCGAAGCACAAGCATACGCTCAGCAGAGTTTGTCCCGCTTGGGCAGACCCAATGCCGTCAACGAAGCACGCTGGCTGATCCAACAGCTGCGCCGCGATTTCGCCTTGCCGGCTGCTGAACACACCCTGACCAGCCCAGTGCTGAACCGCCTGCAGAACTGGTTGCAGAGACTGCAGGCGGATGAGCCCTTCCAGTATGTCTTGGGCAATGTGGATTTTTTTGCTTTGACACTGCTGGTCGGACCGGGAGTGCTGATTCCCAGGCCGGAGACCGAACTGCTGGTCGAGGAAGCCATCACTGCCTACCCGGGAACCGGTGCCATCTGTGACCTCTGTACCGGCTCCGGCGCAGTGGCCCTTGCCTTGGCACACGCGCTGCCCCATACCCAGGTAGTTGGCATCGACATCTCAGAGCAGGCGCTGTACTGGGCCGAACGCAATTTATCCTTCCTGCAGCTGGCCAATGTCACATTTTTTCAAGGTGATCTGCTGCGCCCGCTGACACCTGATATGCGTTTTTCCCTGCTTACCGCCAACCCGCCTTATGTCGCCCAGCAGGAATACCTGCAGTTGCCGCCAGTCATCCGCAAGCACGAGCCGCGCCTGGCCCTGGAGGCCGGCCACGATGGCCTGGATATCATCCGGCGCATCGTCCAGGAATCCCGGCCGTATCTTTTGCCGGATGCCACCCTGTTGCTGGAAATCGGTTCTGAACAAGGCCCGGCAGTGCTGCAAATCTTGTCAGCCGCGGGCTACGACGACTGCAGGATCATTAAAGATTACGCTCAGTTGGACCGTATCGCCAAGGCCAGATGCAAAGTATGAACAGCAGGCCCTACGCTTCATTGTATATCCATGTGCCGTTCTGCAGCGGCAAGTGCGATTACTGCGCCTTCTACTCATTGCCGGATGACCAGAACGCGGCGGCGACCCATCGGCATTATCTGCAGCGCCTGAAGGAGGACCTTCAACACTACCAAGACCAATGCCAGTCGTTACGCTCCATTTATCTCGGCGGCGGGACACCATCGGTTCTCAGCGCCCGGGAATTGTCTGACCTGCTGGAAACTATAAACCGAATGTTTACCCGGGAAAAAGACTGCGAATGGACCATGGAAGCCAACCCTGATTCACTCACCCCGGAAAAACTGGACCTGGCGGTCAGCGCTGGGGTTAATCGCCTCAGCCTGGGCATCCAAAGCTTTGCACCTGCCTGGCGCCAGATACTGGGCCGCAATGGCACCCTGGACAACCTGCAGAATATCCAGCTCACTTGCCGGCGCCTGGGAATGCATAATCTCAATCTCGACCTGATTTATGCCATCCCCGGTCAAACACCGGAGGATTTTCAGCACGACCTCCAACAGGCCTGCGAGTGCTACCGGCCCTCGCATCTGTCAGCTTATGCCTTGACCATCGAACCGGAAAGCAAAATCAGTAAACGGCTGCCAGCCGCCCCCGATGACGAACTCTTCCTGGAATGCTGGCGGCGGGCCGATGAGACTTGCCGGAAATTCGGACTGGAACGCTATGAAATCTCAAATTTCGCCGTACCGGGGCGTCAATGCCGCCACAATTTTGAAATCTGGCATGGGCAGACCTACCTCGGCTGCGGTCCGGCTGCGGTCTCTTTTGACGGTCTGAACCGCCGTACCAATCCCGGCAACCTGCATGACTGGCTCGCGGGTGCAGCCGGTTCTGATGACATCCTGCCTCCAGAAGCCCGGGCCGCCGAGATACTGGCTTTCGGGATGCGCACTATCGCCGGCTGGGATTGCCAGCAGTTCCGTGCCTTAACCGGCTATACCCCCCGGGAGCTGCGTGGTGCTGCCATTGACCAGCTGTGCAAGCTTGGTCTTCTGGCCGACAACGGTCACGCCATCCATCCTACCTGTAAGGGACTGTTGTTTAATGACAACATCCTGGCTGAACTGCTCTGACGAACCTGCTTGCAGTTGTTGTTTTTCACTCCTCAGCGGGAAAAATCATGAATCACGAATTATTGCGCATTTGCCGTGAACGCGGCTTGTCCATCCGCAAACAGCTGCCGGAGATTCCCAGCTGGACTACCCGCACGCCGACAGTAGTAGACCTGTCGCCTGAGGAAGAACAAGCGCTGCAGGAGGACCGCCTGCCGGAATTGCTGTTTGCGAAAGGTGAGTTCATTTTCCCAGCCTGGGAAATCTGCGCCCCCCGGCCCTTTGAGCGGGACAGCCTGCTGACGGCCGGCTGTGCTGTCATTCATCCCCGGGACAACGCTTTCCTGGCTGAGTTCGCCCGGACTCTGGGGACTCTGCCCGATGGCACTGAGATGAAAGTTCTCGCCGATGACTGCGAAATGCCCCGCAGCGGGACAGTGATACTGCTGGGAGATTCATCCTGCAATCGCCACAGCCGGTTTTTGGCCGCCCGGCAGCTGTTGTTCGCCAATGGACAGCTGCCCGGACCTGACGGTTGGAGCATTGAGACCATCCATGGCCTGGTGAACCGCAAACAGAATATCATCGCTTGCAGCGTAAGCCCAGCCACCCGGCAGGAGTTCCTGGATTATTGGCTGTCATCCTTGCAGAACACAACCGGGGGCTTCGTCCGCCCGAAAGACGACCAGTTCCGAATCGATCCCCAGGCCCCTGCCCTGGCGGGAGCGCTCAACCCCAACCAGTTGCTGGCCTCTCTGAGAAATCTTCCCCCCGGCCCCTGGCAGGATGCCAGCCTCAGCCTCGCCCAGCGCTGCCGGAATCTGGCGGAGATTGTCTCGGCAGCGTTCGACTGCGGCGGTCCGAGTGTCGGCCGCGACAATGGGCACCGCACCATGGTCACGCTAGTCAAACTCTACTACGCCTATGCCTATACCCGGCAGCGCGAATATCTGGAAGCATTCCGGACCATCCTCCTGGGACTGGCAAAATACCTTCTCGCCATACCCGGCGGTGCCAGCTACCTCAGCGATTACGACTTCTATCTGGGTTATGCCACCAACGCTTTCGCTCTGGCCGAGACCGACCCAATCTTCAGCGCCGACGACCGGCTGCTGCTGACCGCAGTGCTTTATGCTTCCATGCGGCAGATTCATCTCTACGCCTGTCAGCGCTGGCCCATCAAACCCGGTGAACTGCGTTTCAATCACGAGACCTTCCCGGCCCTGAATCTGGGACTGGGAGCGATGTATTTCTCAAGCTGGTTGGATTCCCCCGAAATCGCCACCTGGTGGAAATACGGCGAACTGGCATTCAGCGGCCCGGTGGCAGAGTATTGGCGTCAACGGGAGAATTCCAATTCCTACCAATGGATTGTCCCCAGTCAGAAATTGGCCTGGGACATGCTGACCACAGGCATTCCCAGCCCTTGTTTCCGCGATATCGCCCGGGCGGCATATACCATCACCGATAATTTCGGCCAGGGCATTGCCTACGGCGACGCATCGCCTCTGCAATCCTGGAGTGAGCAGGATATGATCTTCGCCCTCACCCAATGCCAACCCGATGAATACGCACTCTATCTGGCCAACCGATACCAGCAGAACAACACCTTCCGGCTGCCTATCCCCGGCTGGGGCATGCTGTTCCGCCCGGCACTGCAGAAAGCAGCTGAAATCCCCTGCGGACATTGGGAAGGCACAGAACTGCTCCCGCACGTGCGGAAACGCCTGCAGGTCTCCCCCAAACTCTCCTGCCCCTACGATAAAATCGCCTTGCGCAGCGGCAATCGCCCGGAGGACCAGTACCTGCTCTTCGAACCTTATGGCGGCGACGGTCACGGTCACCGCGATGTCAACGCCATCCTCGCCTATAATCAACAGGGCCGCATTTGGCTGGTTG
>JAAYYJ010000364.1 GCA_012515455.1 Oligosphaeraceae bacterium | reverse complement strand
TTGTCCCCGAACACCACTGGGGTGGCATTGGCCGCCCGGATCAAACCGACCTTATGAGTGGGGTAGGGCGAGTAAAACAGGTTGTAGTCGCATACAATCTTGTCAGTCTCGATATTCGTCAACAAAAGACACTGGTTGCTCTTCTTCGGGATGCAGGGCCGGCACCAGAGGTTGTTGATGATGGTGACCTCTTGGCTGCTGACAATATGGCTGCCCTGCATGGTGCCGTCGACTATGGTGTTGTTCTTAATCAGGACATCAGTGCAGCCGACCAAGGTCAGCGGATAATCGCCGCCCCAGCCCTGGTTGTTCTCAAAACGTAGCCGCCGGCAGCTCCCGGCCCGCAGGAATGGACCGCTGGTATAGTTAATCACCTTGTCCAGGCCCATACGGCAGTTGCTGATGCTGATGTCCGAGCATTTGCTCAGATTAATAACGCCATTCCGGCAGCCCTCCTCGGGGTTGATTAGGGTCAGGCCGTCGATTACGATATGATCCAACGTATCCAGGTTGATTAATCTGAAGCGCAGACCCTGGCCGTCGATAATCGCCTGACCCTGGCCATTCCGGCGGAAGGTAATCGGTAGCCCGGGCTTGCCGCCGTGCATCGGTGCGAGTTCATCATAGTAGGAGCCGGGCTGAATCAGGAAGGTGTCCCCGGCACAAGCGGCAAGGCAGGCCTTCTTCATGGTCCGCCAGGCGGTCTGGGGGGTCAGGCCGTCAGCCTGGTCATCACCGTCGGGCGAGAGATGATAAGTCCGGGGCGCGGGCTGGGTGCCGGTGGTGCGGAAAGAGAGCACCTCGCCGGCGGCATAATTGCCGCGCCGGCCGTTGCTGCGCACACGGTACTCATAGGTGGTGTCAGGCCGCAGGTTCTTCAGGCCGGCGGCATGGCGCGTGCCCTGGGTCGGCGAGGAACTGCGCAGTTTCTTGGTGTCACCCTGGACCCAGTATTCGAGATACCCGAAGGAGTCGTCTTCGAGGGTCTCCCAGAAGGCGACACCGGTGTTCGGGGTGAGATAATCGACCTTGACATTGCTGATCAGCAGCGGCTTGGGCAGAACACTGTTGGCACCGGCCGGGGAGCAGAACGAGTCACAGGCCGCGGCCGGGCTGTCCCATTGCAGCCGGTAGTCGTTTTTGCCCGGATTGGCGAAACGCAGCTCCGCTACCTGCCAGTTGCTGTATCCGGGCAGCACTCCGCCCGCGATCACGTTATGGCTGGTCAGCAGTTCGTTTCGGGCGGTTGACTCGGCGGCCAGCAGAGTCTGATTGCCGGCCAGGATGGAGTCACGAATCTGCACGTGCTGGGATGCACCCAGGTCCAATCCGGTCTGGTTGTCGGCCAGAGTGCAGTTGAAGAGCGCCAGGCGGTCAGCACCGGCAGCCCGCAGGCCTGCCTCCCGGCATTGGTAGGCGCCGCAATCACGCAGGGTGAGATCAGGCGCCTGGAGCTCGAAGCCGACCGCCGCTCCACTGACTGCGAGACCGGCGAGCTCCACAAAGGGGGCCGCTATCTTCACCCCGGCGAGCCAGGCCGTCTTCTTGCCATGAGCACGAATCCGCACCGGCTTGCCCTCGCTGCCGCCGCGGGTGAGGAGAAGCTCAACATCGTATTTGCCGGGCAGGATATACAATGTGTCTCCGGGAGACAGGCGGTCGGCAGCAGCCTGCACGCTGCGCAGCGCCTTGGCCGCGCTTTTGCCGCTGTTCTGGTCGTTGCCGTCAGGACCGACGAAGAAGACTGTGCCGTCACCGGGGCTCAGCAGCCCCAAATCCAGGCCGCCCACGCCGGCTCCGCGCAAGGGGCTGCCTTCCTGCAGCCGGAAATCATAATATGCCGGGTCGGCAAACAGTGCCGTATTCATATTTTTCTGATCATGCCGGGCCAGGTAGTTGTTCAGGAAGACCTTGTCGGGGTCATAACGGTCCATGGAGGTCTTGCTGTTATCGAAGTCGTTCCCGGGCCAGTGGATATTCCCGTAGATGATGTTGTGGCGCAGGACAAGCCGCTGTTCCGGAGAATTGACCAGGCGGGTGGTCATGCCGGAGTCTACGGCGAAATTTCCGCCCAGGTAGTTCCCCTCGAAGCGGCTGCCGGGGCAGACGGGTTTCCAGCGGAAGGAGCGCGGATCATCGAGGATATTGTTGATGATGTGATTGCGCTGCCCGACACCGCCGTATTGACTGATCAGATAATGCACGTGGTTACCCTCCAGACGGCGGGTGTCACGGCAGGAACCGAAGACATTGCCGATGGCCAGGTTGTCCTGGGCCTGATCACGCTGCATCATAATGCCGCCACGCAGGGCGTTGTTGCGCCCGTGATTGTTTTTGAACAAACACCACTGCATGGCGATGGCTTGAATGCCCTGGGTGCTATTGGCGTAAAAACCGCACTCCTCAATAGTCACATGCTGCACTCGGTTGGAGCCAAAATCACGCGCTCCCGGCTCGCCGACAGTATAATTAGGTCGGACGATGATGGCATCGCCATAATTGGCGAACCACAGGCCCTTGAGGTGAATATAACTGCCGTTGATGCGCAGGGCCACACGGCTGCGCTGGATGCGGACCCCAGGTTGTGCCGGCTGGGCGGCCGCAGTGAAGCGCACGTAAAGCATTTTCTTGCTCTGGTCATAAAAATATGTCCC
>JAAYYJ010000556.1 GCA_012515455.1 Oligosphaeraceae bacterium | reverse complement strand
GTTTTGTATCCACGAATGCAGGATATGCGCGCCGTCCTCGGCTGGATGCGGACAGAGGGTCCGATGGCTGAGCAGTATCGCCCTCAGGAGTTCGATGGGGGTTCGGTCAACCAGGTTGCTGTGGATTGGGAGTGGACAGAGGTATTGGTAACCAAGACAGTGGGCTTGGTGGATCCCGATGCTATGCGGGGAATATTCCGGGGAGTGATGCGGATGGATCCGTCGTATGTTCCATGCTCGCTCGTGTTCATTGTCGACCAGTCCGTGCTTGGCAGCGGGGGTGTGATTTCAAAGGTGGACGCGACGACTCCCGAAGATGGATTGTGGGAGGTGCATGGCCATTGGAACACACTCCCTTCGAAAGGTCAGACGATCTCGGTGTGGATCAAACTGGACCGTGAAGGTTATGCCACTGGGGAGATGGAATTCTCCGGAGCAGAGGCTACAGATCGTGGGAATGTGGTGCCTTTTGCGTCGATCGATGGACTCCCGACATTACCTTTTGAGGTTGTGCATCAGGATGGTGCATGGGCCGTAAACGGATGTTTCCCAGCTGTGTTGAATGTGCCAACCCTTGGAGCAGTCTGGGGTTCGTGGAATGGAGCGGATGCTCACACGGGCAAAATGTCGATTCGTGTGATCTTACCCCGTGGCGCCCGTGAATTGATTCTGCCCTTCATTACAGGCCCCGGAAAACCATGTGTGGCGGTTCGAGCCAGAGATTCAGGGTATAAGGGATCCCGCGTGGAAATTGAGCCCGAATCGATGCCTGAGGAATGGCAAGCGCTGGTCTTCGATCTCCGGAGTCTGGATCTTTCGGATGATGTTGTGGAAATCGAGATGAATGAGTCTGGCACGGAATGGGGACAGTGGGCAGCGTTTGCGACTCCCCGTGCGCGTTAATTTGTGGAAGAACGCACGTTCCCTTTCAAGAAGGAATATGCCAGTTCGGATATCGCGGTCCTGTTTGTGTGGAGTGATCGCGTCTCGACATCAGTGAAGGCTTCCATCCAGGATTGGGTGCTGACCGTGACGGTCTGTAATCAGATCTACTTATATACGGATTTTGAAACCTTCACGGGTTTCAAATAGAGCCAGGCGGCAAGGCTCTGCCCGAACATGCCCAACTTAGGAGAAATCCCAAACCCAAGAGTAGGTTGGATTTACTTTCTCGAAGTGATGAACCCCGGATTCTGATCAGAAGGTTGAGGGCGTGGACTTTCGCTAGTGGTTGTGGCCTTCTCCCTGACTGCTTCTGCCATTCCTCAATCAGCTGCTGAACCCGATTTGATTCTGGAGTCATTAGACTGGGCAATCAGGATGCCGATCCACCAGTAGTAAACGATTGTGTATGCGATGGAGATAATGACTTTGGCAGGATGAATAGCGTTCGCACTTTCCATGATTGAACATAATGCTACAAGAACGACTGCCGTGGGCACTGCAAGAAGAGTCATCCGCACGGTAACGATCCAACCGAGACATAAATATTTGTACACGAAGAGTTCCCCGAAGGTATCTCCATT
>JAAYYJ010000363.1 GCA_012515455.1 Oligosphaeraceae bacterium | reverse complement strand
TAGAGGTGAATCGGAGGCGATGATGTAGCTTCTGGCGTTGTCCAGCCGCAGCCAAAGCGCGAGCAAGCTCTCGCACTCCAAATCCACCCTGCGGCTGGACAAGGCTGGGAGCATGCATATAGCGACAAGGACTTTTTGTTGCAGCCGCACCCCCGGGTCCGCACCGCCGCATTAAGAAGGCGAACACGGCATTTGGAGATGATGTGTTAAAAGTCAAGCCGATTTTTCACATTTTTTCGCTGGTTCTGCATGTTTGGCCTGACTGATCGATTTGAAGGTTTTGTCGAAAGGTTTTCCGGAAACCACGATACCTCTCAGTATCATCAACTGCTTGCGCATGCAGGCGCAGCGAGCGGTCATTTTGCTCGATTCCGGTCTCGTCAGTAATCTGGCGTGCAGTTCTGCCAGCGCGGGTATCTGCTGGATCCCTTGAAAGCTGTCCAGGAAAAGGATGCGTCGCAGCTCTGCTGAACCTCGTCTGGAGATGCGACTGGAATGCAGAGAGACTCCTGACTGACGATTGATCGGGCAGCCCCCTGACATTGCAGAAAGCTGGTTGCGGGTGTACTGTTTGAGGGACCCCAATTCAGCATAGATAGTGGCTGCTGAGAGAAGTGCCACTCCAGGAACAGTGGTCATCAGGGAGATTTCCTCTTTCATTTCTGCAGCCGCCTGTGCAGCCTTGCGAATCTCTTCGTCCAGTTTTTTCAATCTTTCGTCCAGAAATTTGATCATCTTGCGGTTTTCGGCCGCGACTTCCGGACAAGCCAGGCTGTCGGCGCGATTCTTCAGTTCACTGCGCATGTTTGTGTATACCTGGCGTTGTTTGAGCAGTTCTCGCAGCACTTCGACTTCGGACGCTTTCGGCGTCCAGGCTTTCGGTTGTGCATCCTGACCGTACCTGGCGATGAATTCCGCGTCCTGGCGGTCCGACTTGTCGGCCTTGTGGCTGCGCAGATAGTGTGATACAGAGCAGGCATTGCAGATGGAAATGCGCAAATTTCCGTTGCCCTTCAGCAGCAGCTTCGCCAGTTTGGTGGAATAGTGGCCGGTGGCTTCCATCACCAGTGCGTCCGTCAATGCCATCTCACCTTGGGCTTTCTTAAGAATCGTGTCGCGCCACTTAAGAAACTGACGTACCCCGGCCAGATTGGAGGTAAATTCGGGTCCTGACTTGACAATGGTCTTTCCGTCAATGCCATTGTGGAACGCTGCAGTGAAGGAATTCTTCGACACGTCAAGGCCAAACCACAGAAAGATTCTGTGGTTTCCGGTTTCACTGTTTTGCTGTCTGGTCATTTGCAACTCCTGCTTGCCGTGCTACAGTAAAAATGTGCTTCGTACGGTCATACTTGCAACATACGCGCTTTAAGCGCCAGATGATGTTCGACCTCGAAAGCACGGTAGCAGGGGAAAACGCGCAATACTCCACAACGCACTTTAAGTGCCAGTGCGGCGACGCGCTGTTTTCCCCTGTGATTTTTCTGGGAGCGACCCGGAAAAATCATTTTACCGTATATCAAGCTGCTGCTTTTACAAGGGCCTTGTGGCACTTGCATAACCTGACAGCCGGATACCAAAAGAAAAAAGAAGCAAAAAAAGAAAAATCCGAAGCTCCACTCCGCTCCGACGAGTCTGGTACCCATTCTCGCGGAGCGGAGCTTCGGCTAAGACATAACATACAAGTGCGGCGGCAAGCCGCCGCTTTTAGTGCGGGAGCATGCTCCCGCACACCGGCGCACACCAGAACTAACACGCCCCCTAGAACTCCCTCTCACCTCCTCAACAGAACCAATGCCAGAAGCGCAATCTGCCCTGCGGCAGCAAGCTGCCGCAGCCAAAGCGAGAGCAAGCTCTCGCACTCCAGATGCCCCTGGTGCCTTATTTCCCCGCCCAGGGTGGGTTTAGGCTCGGGAGAAAGACAGTGTACAGCCTTCCGGTGTGCATGGTGAAAATAGTTTTGCTAAAGAAGAGTTTCGGTCATATTAACACAATTACCGGTTGGCCTCCCTAAGTTTCATCACCAATCTTCGCACATTAACGATTTCACCAACTCCCGCGGCTGGGATTATTTGTCCTTTACTGGGAAGCAGGTATCCGGGAACAAGGTATTTGTATGCAATTGCTGAAGTGCGCCTTGACAAAATTGACCCAAGCACTAATTTTCGCCCCGTGCCCTTGATTCTATCGGTGGGGCCCACCCACCGATTGGGGGGACCTCCGTCCCTGTTTGGACGCGCGCGCGAGTGGGAGCTAATGGCAGCAGATGGCAGTAGATGACAGCGGATAGCGGCAAATGGAAGTTGATAGCAGCAGATAGAAGTTGATAGCAGCAGATGGAAGTGAATGACAGTATATGGCAGCAGTGCCATCACTCCCTGGAAATGGTTCAGGGGCGATGGTTGGTGCGGGAAAAAGTGCATGGCAGCAGTGCCAGCACTCACGCAAATCGGTTCAGGGGCGATGATTGGTGCGGAAAAAAGTGCATGGCAGCAGTGCCAGCACTCACGCAAATCGGTTCAGGGGCGATGGTTGGTGCGGAAAAAAGAGCTTGGCAGCAGTGCCATCACTCCCTGGAAATGGTTCAGCGTCGATGATTGGTGCGGAAAAAAGAGCTTGGTCAAAATGGTTGGGTTGGTCAAGCACCCGGCAGTACTCCAGGGCGCGGCGTTGCCGGCGCCCAAGCGGTTATGGGTCAATTTCACGCCTGGACTACATACGGCAATCTGAAAGCAATCAAGTGCTCAACACCAGATTTCTCACATTAATGGGAAATTACACGACCAGAAAAAATCCCCTGCGGGTTATGCTTTTGCCAAATCCGAATTATTTTATGTCATTTATCCTGAGTATAGCTGCTGCAGTGAATTCAGCCCTGCACACCCTGCCCTTCCCCCTGCTTGATGGTTAACCGCTGCCCTATGAATGCTGTCTCGCATCCTGAAATATCTCTGCGAGGTCTGTTGCTCTGCCTGTCCCTGCTCCTGACTTTGCCGCTGACTGCCTCGGCCCGCTCGGAAGCTGTCAGCGTCCAGTCCCGTCCCACTGTCATTAAAGTGACACGGTTCTTTGAGCCCAACAACCTCAATCACGCCTACACCCGGCATCTGACCCGGTTGATGGCTGCAGACCCGTCCTTGCAGATTGAAAAATGGGGCGGCATTACCCTGCCGGGAGGGAAATCCGGCCTGATGATGTCCATCGCGGGCAATACCGCGCCGGATATCGGCGAGAGCTGGTTCCACCTGATCCGCAACGAAATTAAACAGGGCTTCCTGTATCCCTTGAATGAATGGATCGGTGAAGATCACAACCGCAACGGCGTGATTGATGACGAGGAAGCCATCTGGGAGGGATGGAAGAAAATCCCTCCAGTACTGCGCAATGTCGCGACCATGGACGGTAAGGTCTATGGCCTGCCCCAGCCCATGCAGTACTTTATGGCCATTATTTACCGCATCGATATGGTCGAAGCGGCCGGACTGGACCCCAATGCTCCACCTCAGGACTGGGATGAACTGCTCTCCTGGTGCCAAAAACTCACCGATACCAACAAGCGCATCCCCGGAGCTATCACCCAGCAGGGCCAACGCGGCATCTGCATCCCCGCCAACGGATACAAATTCCTGCCCTGGGTCTTCAGCGCCGGCGGTGAACCGGTGGTGCAGAAAAAAACTAGCCCAACCACCGGCATCGTGTACACCTTCCCGCAGCACGAAAATGCGTTCCTGACCCCGGAGGGCGAAGACCTCAGCACCGTGCCCGCAGATTGGCGCTGCAATTTCGATTCCCCGGAGGCAATCGCCGCACTGGAGTTCCTCTATCGCCTGCGTTGGGAGAAGTGGGTCAATTTTCAAGGCCGGCCCATGAGTCTGGAACAGGCCCGGGCCGCCGGCTGGCAGTACCACCCGGCCGAGGTGGTCACCGGAGCCGCCCGCAGCATCAGCGGCCAGCGCGGCGAGGGTGCCTCAGACCTGCTCAGCCGCGGCGAAGTGGCCATGGTCATAGACATGGCCAACAACCTGCGCGATGTCGGCTCCGGGCTGAACCTCGACCCGCAACTGCTCAGCTGGTTCCCCTACCCCGCCGCTCCCGGACCCGCCGGACGGCGCAACATCCAGACCCAGAATCACTACGCCGTCATGTACACCGGGGTCGCCGAACGGCCCAAGCCTGAACGCGATGCGATCTGGAAGACGCTCCTGGCCATCCACGACCAGAACATCGTCAACTCGGACTTCGAATCGATGGTCCTGGAAGGGCTGGGGAGATTCGTCCCCCCCAAGGACCTCCACCGCCTCGGATACGATGAGTACATCCGGGACATCCCAATGGCGCTGCAGAAAAATTTTCAATCTCTTGACTCCGGGGTGATCAAGGCCTATACTGAGCCCTGGTCCGGGCACTGGTACCTGATTGATATCGCGCTACAGCAGGAATGCCTGGGCATTATGCTCGGTGCCAATGGCGAGAACTTCGATTTCCGCTCAGCCCTGCGTTCGGTGAACCGCAACGCCAATTCCGGCTTGATGTATGACCTGCCCGAAGAGGTCCTGGCCCGGTACCGTCCTTGGGCCTGGGCGGCTTTCGCTGTCCTGGCCAGCGCCTTCGCCGCCATGCTGTGCCTGATCGTTAAATCCTTCCTGCGGAACCGCACTGCGAGCATGCGCGGCAGTGTGCGCTCAGTCTACAGCGGATATCTACCAGCATTGCTGATCCTGCCCGCGCTGCTGCTGATTTTGCTCTGGCGGTACTACCCGTTGGCGCGCGGACTGCTCATGGCTTTCCAGGACTACAAGGTGACAGGAGACTCGCGCCTGCTCGGTTTGGACAACTTCATCCATCTGTGCCTCGACAAAAGCTTCTGGCTGAGCATCCTTAGGACCTGCTACTTCGTCTTCCTGAACATCCTCCTGGCATTCACCACCCCCATCATCCTGGCGGTGATGCTGACCGAAATCAAACATTGCCGGATTTTTTTCCGCACCCTGTTCTTCCTGCCGCAGATGACCAGCGGACTGGTCATCGCCCTGATGTGGAAACTGATGTACAACCCCACCCCGGCCGGATTCTTCAACCAGCTGATCGCCTGCTTGAACTATCTGCCCGGAGTCAATATCCCGGTCCAGTCCTGGCTGGAGGACCCCGCCCTGGCCATGATCTGCTGCATCATCCCCACGGTCTGGGCCTCAATGGGTATGTCCAGCCTGCTGTATCTGGCCGCCCTGCACTCCATCCCGCCGGACCTCTATGAGGCCGCTGACCTGGATGGCGCCGGCTTCCGGGCGAAGCTGCTGCACATCACCCTGCCCACCCTGCTGCCACTGATTATCATCAGCTTCGTCGGGACCTTTATTGCTACTTTCCAGAATATGGGCAATATCTTCCTGATGACTTTCGGCGGACCAGGACAAGCCACCACCGTCATCGGACTGAAAATCTGGCAGGAGGCCTACATGAATCTGCGCTTCGGCATGGCCACCGCCATGGCCTGCCTGCTGGGGACCTTCCTGATTGGCATGACCTATATCCAGATCCGATTTCTGTCCAAGGTGGAATACAAACGCGCTGCCAACTGACCCCGAAGCGTCCCGCCATCACCCTGCCCTGCAGTTACTCTTCAGAAAGCGCCACCATGAGCCTGATCGCTGACATCGGTCGAAAAACCCTGAAAAACCGGCTGATCATGCTGTGCATTTACCTGTCACTCACTCTGATGGGTATCACCATGGTGGTGCCATTCCTGATCACCCTCAGCGGCAGCGCCGCCAATGATTTCGACTACGACCGCTTCAGCCCGCTGCCGCGCTATCTCTGGTCCCGGGAAGACCGTTATGTCAAAGCGTTGGTGCCATACTTTAACCTCTACCGCAACTGGACCAGGCAGTTCCAGGCCTATTTCCCCAACCTGCCCGAACATTGGTCTTCGTGGACTGCCATCGGCCAGGACCAGCCCGGCATCGATTCCTTTGCCCAGGAATACCTGTCTCTCGACAGTCCCGCGGCAGCCGCGGATTATGCCGAATTCAACCATACCTACCCGCTCGAAGACTGCCAAATCTATGCCCCGCCAATTCAGGTCATTGCGTTCCTGATCGAGGAATCCTGCGCCCAATACCGCCAGCAGGAGCCGCAGAAAAAACTCAGCCGTGCGGAATTGCACCGGGAGGCGCTGAAACTGCTGGGACAGCAATGGGGAGTGCCTTTCGAGACCTTCTACAGCATCAATTTCAATGTCGAAATGCGTTACCCGCTCGATTTCCAAAGCTGGTTCCCCGATGCCGAGCATCCGAAAATGCAAGCCTACAACCGCTTCAAGGAGGCCGCTGCCGCATACGCCTTCACGCCAGGAAGCAAAAGACTCTGGCGGAAATTCCTCCTCCAGAGAGGCTATCCCGGCCAGGACCTCTTTCCTGTCAGCAGCAGCGCCCCGCCGGAACTGCAGAGTCTGTGGCTGGAATTCAAAAAAACGCAGCTGCCGGCTTCGCCGAAGATTCCCTTCCCTTTGCGCAGCGCCTGGTACAGCTACCTTGGTTCCGAAGAGGTCGCTGCACAATACAACGGCCAGAAGCTGACCATCGCCCAATATAACGCCTGCGCCGGTACCATATTCCCCTGTCTGGCAGAAACACCTTTCCCGCTCCCCCCGGAATACCCCAACGAACTGCAGAAGCACTGGCGGAATTTCTGCCAGGAACGCTACCCGCTGCGCCTGATTTCCCTTACCGTCACCCCCGCACTGGAACAGAATTTCCAGCAGTTCACCCAAGCCAAAATCCGGCATCTGCGCTCCTTGAACAAGCTCCTTGGCACCAGCTACCAGGACTGGAGCCAGCTCAAGCTCTCCAGCACCCCCGCCGCCGGCTCCACCCGGGAAGAGCAGAACCGCCGCGACCTGTGGAAGAATTTCGTCCGCAGCCTCCCCCTCGAGCACAAGCAATTCCACTCCTCGGAAATCGCCTTCCAGGCTTTTCTGCGGCAAAAATACCCCACCCTGGAGGCCGTTAATCAGGCTTATGGCTGGAATCTGCCGCACTGGAACTGCGCCTTCCCACCTTTCGCCGAAGCTTATGCCCAGACCTTCCGCAACAACGGCCGGGCCATGACCTTCCTGCCCGTTCTGGACAACTACAAGATGGTCATGAATTACATGCTCTTCAACGGCAATGCCATCGTGGTCACCCTGGTTCTGATCACCCTGACCATACTCTGCACCCTGACCATAAACCCCATGGCCGCGTATGCGCTCAGCCGCTTCAACCTAAAATTCGGCAATCAGATTCTGGTGTTTCTGCTGGCTACCATGGCCTTCCCGGCCATGGTCTCAGCCATCCCGGCCTACCTGCTGATGCGGGACCTGGGGCTGCTCAACACCTATCTGGCCCTGATCCTCCCCGGCGCCGCCAACGGCATGGCGATCTTCATCCTGAAGGGATTCTTCGACAGCCTGCCCATGGAGCTGTTCGAGGCCGCGACCATCGACGGTGCCTCGGAACTGCAGATATTCCGCATCGTGGCCATGCCCCTGGTGAAGCCTATTCTGGCGATCAACACCCTTAATGCTTTCGTGGCCGCTTACAACGGCTGGGAATGGGCGCTGATTATCTGCCAGGATAAAGAGATGTGGACCATCGCGGTCTGGATGTACCAGGCCAGCATCTGGTGGCGGCTGATGCCGTGGGTGGTCAGCGCCGGATTCGTCCTGACCTCCATCCCGACAATGCTGGTCTTTATCTCCTGTCAGAAAATTATCCTGCGGGGCATTATCATTCCCAGCATGAAGTAAAAGGATCGCTATGTCAATGGAAAAATTCACCCTGGACTTCCCGCTGCCGCGGCCTCACTGCGGAATGGTGATGGGGAACGGCAATTTCGGCTGCCAGGTCTGGGGCAATAACGCCCTCTGCCTGACTTTGGGGCGCTCTGACTGCTGGGACCACCGCGGCGGCGAACAGCTCCTGCCCGGGCAGACTTACCAGGACTTCGTGCAGTTCAGCCAGGAACACGGCTTCGGCAAGGAAATCAACTCTCTCTTCTGCCGCCAAAAAGCCGACGGTCCGCTCCTCAGGCCGCAGCGTGTCCCCATCGGCCGGGTCGACCTCCACTTTACCGGTGCTGCGGTACCGCTGCAGGGATGCATCGATTACGCCTCAGGGGAAATAACTATCCGCCTGAGC
>JAAYYJ010000362.1 GCA_012515455.1 Oligosphaeraceae bacterium | reverse complement strand
TTTCCCGCGACTGGCTACGTTTTCAACGCATGCTGTTTGCCGGCCGCGGCAGCCTGGACAACTCTCCGGGCAGCAGCGGCGGCCATGGCTTCAATGACTGGTGGCCGCGCTTCTGCAAAAGCAACCCGGAATATTTCGCCCTGCAGCCTGACGGCACCCGCGGCACCTACCCCGGGCCGGGGGTGGACAACCCGAAAGACTATAACTATTGGACCAAGAAGCTCTGCAAATCCAATCCCGCGGTCTGGCAGCAATGGCTCACGGATGTCCTCGCAGACCTGGAAAGCAACCCGAACCTGAATTATCCCAGCGCCGGCGCCAGTGACAACCACAACTCCGGGGTCTGTGTCTGCCTCAACTGCAAAGCCTGGGACCGCCTCGACGCGGAGCCATTCACCTTTAATTGGAAAGGCAAGCAGGAAGAATATGTGCATCTGACCGACCGGTACGTGACTTTCTGGAACCACTTGGCCAAAATGCTGCAGGAGAAACTGCCCGGACGCGACGATGTGCTGCTGCAGGCCATGGCCTACGGCCCCTCCACCACCCCGCCACTGGGAGAGGGACTGGCCCAAAACACCATGCTGGCTTTCGTCTCCAGCTTCCCTTTCGCCACCCCGGACTCACGCCAGACCAACAAGGACCGCTGGCAGGGCTGGTCCAAAAAGGCCCCCAATATGTTCTACCGCCCGAACTGGTGGTATTTCGGCGGCGGGGTCTGGTGCATCCCGGAAATCGCCTTGCAGGACCTGGCCGATGATTTCCATTTCCTGGGACAGAATAGCTGCATGGGGCTATTCGTCGATGGCGCCCGCGAAGCCTGGTCCACCGCGGCTCCGATGTATTACCTCCTGGCTCAGCTGACCTGGAATTGCCAGGCTGACGAAAAGGCCATCCTGAAGGATTACTACCAGCGTGGCTTCGGACCGGCCGCCGCTGCCGTCGAAGAATACTGGCAGGTCTGGGAGGATGCCCGGCGCCAGGTGATGGCGGCCATGAACTTCCCCCTCTCCTCACGCTACCGGCTGGAAATTTTCCAAATCATCCGCAACGTCTACAGCGGCAGCGCTTTGACTCAGGCGGATGCCTGCCTGAAGCGGGCTGAAGCAGCCGCGGCACAGTCCGAGCTGTACCGGCAGCGGGTGGCATTCGTGCGGGCAGGATGGACCATCACCGACCTGATGTTCAAATCCGCCGATGCCATGGACACGGTCCGTAAAACCAGCGGCACCGACAAAACCGCAGTGGCGAAGTCGCTGGAATGCTGGCAGCAGATCAAAGATACTGTCGCCAAGCATCCCAACAGCCTGGAATTGGGGCAACTGATGCATTCGATGCAGGGCAAAAAGTATATGGGAAATATGGAAAACTACTTCGGGCCGCCATCGCTGGCCTTCCAGAATGCCCTCGATGCCAGCATCCCGGTCAAACCCTCCGGCAAAGAATGGGAACTGGTCTATAACAGCGATTTCAGCAACCCCGCCGAGCTGGACAAATGGCAGGTCACCGCCGGCATCTGGGAGGTCAGTGCCGGCGCATTGCGCTGCAAAACCGACAGCCGGGTCCTGTTCCGGCAGTCGGTTCCCGGCTATCAGCGCATCGAATTCACCGCCCAGGCGCTGCCGGAAGCAGACGGACTGGTCTCCGACCTCAGCGTGTTCCTGCAGGTGCCGGCAGAGGGAGACTCACTGAATACTGGATACTTCTTCCAGTTTGGTGGCATGGGCAATACCCTGCACAAGATCATCCGCAAGGGCAACACCTTGTGGGAAGATAACCAGCCCCAAATCCGAATCACGGCCGGACAAAAACATCAGATCGTGGTCGAGAATGACGAGGGTCTGCTGCGGCTGAGCGTAGATGGCAAGGAATTGCGGACACTGCGGGAAAAAACCTCCCTGACCGGCAAAGACCAAGACCGGGTCGGATTCTATTTCTATTCCCCAACCAGGGTCGAGAAAGTCAAAATCCTTTACAAACCCCTCGATGATGGTTTGATTTGAGGGTTCGGGCCGGGCGTGGCACTACTCCCGCCCGGCCACCCCATGCAATAAATGCGTAGTTCGGCTCAGGGGATGAATACCGGGTGTTGTCTCAGACCCCGAGGCTTTTGAGCAGCTGCACTGCATTGCTGATATCACGGCGCTGTTCCGGGCCGATCGGGATTTCCCGTTCAATAATAAATGGACCGTCAAAGCCGCTCTTGAGCAGTTTCGCGATCAGCTCAACAAAACCGGTTTCGCCCTGGCCAAGGATGGTCTCCTTGCCGAATTGATTACCGGGCGCCGGTCGGACGCCATCCTTGCAATGAATGGCCTTGATCCAGGTGCCGAGTTCATCCAGCATTTTAGCAGGACTGTCGGGCAGGTTGTAATACATCACATTGGCGGGATCAAAATTGAAACCAAGGTGGGGATGGTTGACTTCGACAAAGATTTTCACCAGCCATTCCAATGGGATCGAGCCGGTTTCAAAGAGGAAATACTGCTGATTCTCCGCCGCAAAGGCCGCCAACTGCCGGAGGGAGGCGATGAAACCGCGGTAGCATTCCTCGTCGTTTTCAGGAAGATCCCCGACATGGCAAAGAATGTATTGAATGCCGTAGCGCTTAGCCCAGTTCATCTGACGGCAGATGCTGACCAGATTCTCTGACCGGTTTTTGGAGGCAATGATGCCCTTGTTGTAGGTGGTGAAAAGACTATTCGGACTTAAACCACATTTCTGCAGCAGACGGATGATTTCCTCGCTCCGCTGAAAACCTTCCTCGCCGCAGAGATATTCATCGGTTACCCGGCAGACCTGACTGGAGTTCATTCCGAGTCCACGCAGGAAATCCAGGTATTCTTCAGTGATGTTGCTCATTCGTAACAGGGTGCCAAGGGAATGTGATTTCATCATTTTCGCACTTTCATTCAGGTGGTGGGGGACTGACTGATCAACGGTCAAAAAAGCCAGATTCGCATACCCTGATAATATACTCTTTGAATTGCAAAACAGAATCGGGATTGGCGGCAGTATTGGCATTGGCATGTTACCGTAAGTTTTACCATGACCACGAACTGGCAAAACCCGGCACAGCTGCACTGCTGCATGACATTTTTTGAACTCCAGCACGTCGCCTGGACTAATTTCGACTGGCCTTTCACGGCTATGATGTTATAGTATTGCTTTCGGCTTTTTAAACTGAATATACCAGCATGAAAATCAAAAAACAAGCATTCGAGCATTGGACCGTGGATGACTCCGCGGACCTCTACGGCATCCAGAACTGGGGCTGCGGCTACTTTGGCATCAGCGACAGCGGCGAACTGGAAATCTTGGGCACCCCAGGCGACAAAAGCAGCGGCGTATCGCTGCAAAAAGTCGTCAACGGCATCAAGGACCGAGGCATGAATATGCCGGTCCTGCTGCGGATCAGCAACATTTTGGAGGCCCGCATTCAGCTGCTCCACCACAGCTTCCGCAAGGCCATCAAGCAAACCGGATACCAGGGAGTATACACTGGCGTCTTCCCCATCAAGGTCAATCAGCAGCAGCAGATCATCGAAGAAATCTGCCGCTTCGGAGAGGAATTCCACCACGGGCTGGAAGCCGGCAGCAAAGCCGAGCTGATTGCCGCGTTGGGAACTCTGCAGGACCGCGAAGCCTGCCTGGTCTGTAATGGCTACAAAGACCGGGAATTCGTGGACCTGGCCCTGTACGCCTGCCGGCTGGGACACAAATGCATCATGGTGGTCGAAATGCCCAGCGAGATGGTGCTCATTGCTGAACGCAGCCGGGCCCTGGGCATCAAACCACTGATCGGCATCCGCATGAAACTCTCCACCCGCGCCAGCGGGCAGTGGACAGAATCCGGCGGCGACCGCAGCGTGTTCGGCCTGAATACCGCCGAGCTGATCGCGATGCTGGATTATCTGCGCCAGGAGGAGATGCTCGACTGCCTCCAGTTGCTGCATTATCATATCGGCTCGCAAATCCCCAACATCCGCGATATCCGGGCCGGAGTCCTGGAGGCTGCCCGTATTTACATCGGCCTGGTTGAGGAAGGCGCGACCATGGGGTACCTCGATTTGGGCGGCGGCCTGGCCGTCGACTACGACGGCTCGCACACCAACTACCGCCACAGCCGCAACTACACCCTGAACGAATATTGCGTGGACATTGTCGAGGCCGTAGGCGAAGCGCTGACTGCGAAAGGCATAGCCCACCCCACCATCATTACCGAATCCGGGCGGTCGACCGTGGCCTACTCCTCGATTCTCCTGTTCAACATTCTGGACGTCACCCGCTTCGAACCGGCCTCACTGCCGGCCAGCCCGCCAGAGGATGCCAATGAGATGACCAAAGAGTTGATGAACATCTTCAAGAACATCAACTCCAAAAACCTGCAGGAGCAGTTCCATGACATCATCTATTACCGCGATGAACTGCGCATCCTGTTCAAGAACGGACGCATCTCCTTGCGTGAACGCGGCATCGCGGAAAGCGCGTTCTGGCACTCCATGGTCGCCATCAGCAAGGAAGTCAAACGCCTGAAGTACATCCCGGATGAATTTGAGGGCTTGGACAAGGCCCTGGCCGATATCTACTACGGCAACCTCAGCGTCTTCCAATCCTTGCCGGACTCCTGGGCCATCAAGCAAATCTTCCCCATTATGCCCATCCATCGGCTCAATGAACGCCCGACCAGAAACGCCATCATCTCCGATATCACCTGTGACTGCGACGGCAAAATCGAACAATTCGTCGATTTGCACGACGAGCGCCAGACCCTGCCCCTGCACGAGCTGCATGAAAACGAAGAATATTACCTGGCCGTTTTCCTGGTGGGGGCTTACCAGGAGACCCTCGGAGACCTGCATAACCTGCTGGGAGACACCAACGTGGTCAGCATCCGCATCACCGATGACCAGCATTTTGAGATTGTGCAGGAGCTCGAGGGTGATTCCGTCTCCGACGTGCTCTCCTATGTCGAATACAACCCCGCCATCCTGCGGGACAGCTTCAAACACAGCGCCGAACGCGCAGTGCGGGAAAAACTGATCACCCCGACCGAGCGCAAGACCATTATGAACGCTTTCGAAAGCGGTATCCGGGGATATACATACTTCGAACGTTAACCCACAGGAGACAGTACAGCATGGCCAAAGTAATGATCGTCGGAGCTGGCGGAGTCGGCCAGGTCGTAGCCCATAAATGCGCACAAGTACCAGAGGTGTTCAGCGAAATCTGCTTGGCCAGCCGCACCCTCGCCCGCTGCGAGAAAATCGCCGCCCAGCTGCCCCGCCCTATCCGTACCGCCCAGGTCGATGCCGACAACCTCGATGAGATGGTCGCCCTGCTGCGGGATTTCCAGCCCGAGGTGCTTATCAATGTCGCCCTGCCCTACCAGGACCTGCATCTTATGGACGCCTGCCTGGCAGCCGGAGTCAATTATGTGGATACGGCTAATTATGAGCCGCCGGAAGTCGCCCATTTCGAATACAGCTGGCAATGGGCGTACCACGAGCGGTTCCGGGAAAAAGGACTCCTGGCTCTGCTGGGCAGCGGTTTCGACCCCGGAGTCACCAATGTCTTCACCGCCTGGGCCCTGAAAAAACATTTCGACACCATCCAGGAACTGGATATCATCGACGCCAACGCCGGAGACCACGGGCAGCCTTTCGCCACTAACTTCAACCCGGAAATCAATATCCGCGAAGTCACCGCCAACGGAAAATATTACTGCGACGGGAAATTTGTAGAGACCAAACCCATGGAAATAAGCAGGATATATGATTTCCCCGAAGGAATAGGACCGAAAAAAATCTACCTCCTCTGGCATGAAGAACTGGAATCACTGGCGAAATTTTTGCGTCCGCACGGTCTGCAGCAGGCCCGCTTCTGGATGACCTTCTCCGACAATTACCTCAAGCACCTGGAGGTGCTGCAGAACGTCGGCATGACCAGAATTGACCCGGTGCGTTTCCAGGGCCAGGACATCGTGCCCTTGCAGTTCCTGAAGGCGCTGCTGCCCGACCCGGCCTCGCTGGGGCCCTTGACCAAGGGCAAGACCTGCATCGGTTGCCATATCAAAGGTCGCAAGGACGGCCGGGCCCGCGAATACTACATTTACAATATCTGCGACCACCAGGAATGCTATCGCGAGGTGCAGTCCCAGGCTATCTCCTATACCACCGGCGTGCCGGCCATGATCGGCGCCCTGATGCTGGCGACCGGCACCTGGCAGGGACACGGGGTGTTCAATATGGAGCAATTCGACCCCGAGCCGTTTATGCACAAACTCAACCAGTACGGACTGCCCTGGAAAGAAGTGTTTCTGTGACCAACCTCCGGCCGGCAGCCGCAAGCCCCGCACTCCGGGCCGACAACGCATGACAGGACTGGACATAGAACTACCCCCCACCCCGTGCTTTGTGGTTGATCTGCAACGCCTGCGCGACAACCTCGCCATCCTCAACCGGGTAATTCAGCGCAGCGGCGCTCGCATCTTGCTGGCCCAGAAGGCCTTCTCGATGTACAGCGTCTATCCTCTCCTGCGTACCGTGCTGCACGGGGTCTGCGCCAGTTCACCTCACGAAGCGCGGTTGGGACGCGAGGAGTTCGGCCGGGAAGTCCACAGCTTCGCTGCCGCCTACTCCGAAGCCGATCTGCGGGAAATCCTGGCCCTGTCCGACCACGTGGTATTCAATTCCTTCACCCAATGGCAGCGCTTCCAGAACCTCTGCCGGGCGGCGGCTGACCGCGTGACTTATGGCCTGCGGGTGAACCCGGAGCACTCCGAAGCAGTTGCGGAAATTTACTCCCCCTGCGCCGCTCATTCCCGGCTCGGCATCCGCCGGGAGGCTTTCGCCGGACAGGACCTCAGCGGCATCAGCGGACTGCACTTCCATACCCTCTGCCAGCAGGATGCCCCCGCATTGGCCCGGACAATCGAGGCTTTCGAACAGCGCTTCGCTGAATTCCTGCCCCGCCTGACCTGGGTAAATTTCGGCGGCGGGCACCATATCACCCGCCCCGGCTATAACCTCGATTTGCTCTGCCGCACCATTGCGGATTTCCGCTCCCGCCACGGCATTCAGACCATCTATCTCGAGCCCGGCGAAGCTGTGGCACTGAATGCCGGCAGCTTGGTGGCGACGGTCCTGGATGTCGTCAACAACGACGGCGACATCGCCATCCTGGATGCCTCTGCCGCAGCCCACTGCCCGGATATCCTGGAAATGCCCTTCCGACCCGAGGTCGCCGGCGCCGGCCTGCCGGGCGAAAAAGCATACACCTGCCGCCTGGCCGGACATTCCTGCCTGGCCGGAGATATCATCGGCGATTATTCGTTTGACCGGCCGCTGCGACCGGGAGACCGGGTCGAACTGCTGGATATGGCAATTTATTCCATGGTTAAGACCAATACATTTAATGGGCTGGCACTGCCGGCCATCGCCACCTGGGACTCCAGCAGCAAGGAATTCAGACTGCTCCACCAATTCGGATACCAGGATTTCAAATCCCGGCTGTCGTAAGGATGGCTTCCCGCCGGCGGCATCCGCCCCCCCCGCACCGGGTCAGGGCGCGACTTCCTGCTGACTCAGGCAATGCAGCGCCCCGCCCTCCCAGATAATATCATAGCAGTCCACTGGCACCACCGCGCGCCCCGGGAAGGCCTGCCCGATGATGTCCAGGGCCAGCTGGTCAGTGTCATCCTGGCGATAGGTGGGAACCAGCACCGCAGAGTTGACAATCAGGAAATTCGCATAGCTGGCCGGCAGGATATCCGTCCGCCAGCCCTGCGGCCGGATGGATTTCGGGCACGGCAGGGGCACGACCTGCAGCCGGGCACCGGAAAGCAGCCGGAATTCCTGCAGCCGGCGGAAATTGTCCCGCAGGATCTGGTAATTAGGTGACCATGGGTCGTCATCCCGGATGGCCAGCACAGTATCAGCGGCACAAAACCGGGCCAGGGTGTCGATATGCCCGTCCGTATCATCGCCACACAATCCCCCGGGCAGCCATAAAATCTGCTCTGCGCCCAACGCCTCGCGCAGCTGCCGCTCGCAATCCTCCTGGCTGAGACCGGGGTTGCGGTTGGGATTCAGCAGCACCGCCGCGGTGGTCATAATCAGCCCCCGGCCGTTGCTTTCCAGCGCCCCGCCTTCACAGAACAGCGGCGAGGTAAACAGCGGCACGCCGAAATGCCCGGACAGTAATTCCGGCACCCGGGCATCGTCATCCCAGGGGGGAAATTTTCCGCCCCAGGCATTGTACTGGAATTTCACCACCGCGCGCTGCCGGCTCTGAGGGTGGCGCAGGAAGATCGGCCCGTAGTCACGGCACCAGGCGTCGTTGCTGCGGAGGTCCAGGAAGAAAATATTCCCGCGGTTGGCACCGGCAGCTGACAACAGCTCGTGCCAATGCTCCTGCGCCGCTTTTGCGCACAGCAGGTTCACCGGCTCGCAGGCGGCGATGGCGGCGATAAAGGCGGTATATGCTTGTTCCAGAGCCGGACGGTTACCGGGCCAGGTTTCCGGATTCAACGGACAGGACAGGATGATACTGTTCTGGGGCTCCCATTCCGCCGGAAACACCAATCCCAGGTCCTGCGGCGTCTGCGGTAATACGGTATATTCGGGCATTGCTTCTCTCATCTTCTCCGGGCGGAAACCTCAGGCATCGAAGCGCCTGCTGATATGGCTGTAGGCATCAATCCGTCGATCGCGGAAAAACGGCCACATCCGGCGATGCTCCTCCAATGCGGCAAAATCACAGCGGGCGGTGACCATCTCCGGCTCCTGCTCCGAGCCCCGGGCCAGAAACTCGCCGTAGAAATCGCAGCAGAAGGACGATCCCCAGAAGCTGGTCTCACCCTCGCGGCCAGTGCGGTTCACCGCAGCGTAGTAGCAGCCGTTGGCCACCGCATGGGCCCGCTGGACATTCTGCCAGGCAGACCGCTGCAGGGCGGCCAGGGCGGGGCCCTCGCTCTCCAGACCGCCGATGGCAGTGGGGCAGAGAATCAGCTCAGCGCCCTTCAGGGCCGTCAGCCTGGCCGACTCCGGGAACCACTGATCCCAGCAGATGATCACCCCGATGCGCCCGTAAGCGGTCGTAAAAGACTGAAAACCGAGGTCGCCGGGGGCAAAATAGAATTTCTCCTCGAAACCGGGGTCCTGCGGGATGTGCATTTTCCGGTATTTCCCCAGCATCGCCCCGTCGGCATCCAGTATCACCGCGGTGTTGTAGTACAACCCCGGGGCGCATTTCTCAAACAGCGAGAGCACCAGCACCACCGCATGCTGCCGGGCCAGGCGGGAATAATGCTCCGTCAAGGGACCGGGAATCGCCTCCGCGAGGTTGAAGAAACCGGGGTCCTGGCGGCGGCAGAAATACTCCTCCAAACAGAGTTCCTGAGTGCAGATGATCCTGCTGCCGGCAGCCGCCGCCAACGCGATCTGACGATCGAGATTGGCCATGGCCTCGGAACGGGTGGGGAAAGCGCGGCTCTGCAGCAGCGATATTTGCACCGGAGGAGCAGGTTTGGTCATTGGCATCGACTCGTAATTTTGGGGTTATACGGCTGAATCTGGTGCAGGGTGCAGACTATGCCCAGATTATTACGCCGGCGCAGGCACCGGCGACGCGGTACAGGGCATGACGTCTGCACGTCGCTACGGTGCAGGCACCTTGGACAGGGCTATTTCTTCTTCTCCCATTTCCCCTCCGCATCCATGATATATTCGCCGCTTTTGGCCTGCTCGCGAATCTGCATGGCGCGGCGCTTGCCGACCAGTTCAACGCTGGTGCCTTGCTTGCTGGCAATCGCGGTGTAGACCAGCTTGCGGTCATCGTTTTCCTGGGTGATCAATTCACTCTGCGGGGGCTGAAGAGTGGTGTCAACCGCCTGCAGATAGCCGGTGTTGTTCTCACCAATCAATCCCTGACCCTTCAACTCGGCTATCTTATCGAGGCGCTGGAGCATCCGCTCGCGAATCGCGGCGGCGCTGTTGTCCTGCCCGAAAACCGCCCGGCCGCTCAGAAAAACCAACAGACTCAATACCAGGAAAATTTTTGTTTTCATTCTTGTCTTGCTCCTTTTTCGCTCATTTGGCTCGGTCGATATCGCCAAAGAAGTCATCCAGTTCTTTATCCACCTTGAGATTGACATCGATGGTGATATGTATGGGCTTGATTTCAATGGGGGCAACAGTGCTGGTAGTGCTGACTTCGTGGTGTGTCCTGCAAGCGCATGCCAGCAACAGCAGCAAGCTGCACAATAGTACTCTTAATAGCTGCATTACGACGCTCCTCGGTTGATTTTCTTTCACGTCAATTGGTTAATTTCTGCCAGTTACCGTAATAACGCAGGAATTCCTGCAACGGCACCTTGATATTCAGATTCAGGGCCAAGCCCTGAAAGTCATTAGCGACCTCGGACTTGACAAAGCCACCGCCCTGGGGGCGGAAATACAGTCGCTGATTCGGTTTGCCATCCAGCTGCAGGCTCAGTTGCAAAGACTCCGCATCGGTATTCAGCGCCAAACGCACCCAGTTGTAACTGAAGTCCTGGAGCGCCTCCAGGGCCAGTTGCATCTGCTCACTGCTGCCAGCTGTGCTGCGGACCAGATCGCTGGGCTGCAGATTGATCTGCCCGGTCTCACCAGGAGTAGAGTACAGGAAGCCATCCCGGAAACGGATGTTGTCGCGGGAAAGCAACAACGGCAGACTGCCGCTGATGCGCCCTTCGCCATCAGCACTGCCAAACCCGAATTGACCCAGAATCGCCGGCAAGCGCAGGCGGTCGCCATACAGAGTCAGCAGCAGGCGGTCGCTGTCCGGAGAAATTTTGATGCTGCTGGTGCGGATGGTACCGTCGCACCAGTCCAAACGGAGTGATTCCAGGTATGCCAGACGCGGGTTGTCAATCCGGAACAGCACCATCCCGGAGCCGAACTGCAGCCGGCCGAGGTTCAATTCCTGACAAGACAGGCGCTGACTGCCGGCAGTCGCAATCTCCGGCAGGTGGGGAAATTCCAAAGCGAGCCGCCCGCCGCGCAAGGACAATTTGTGGGCAGCGCTGCTGGCGCTAAGATCGGTGACTTCCAGGCTCGCCCCCCCCGCCAGGCGCCCGGATTCCCAGCGAAAATGGGCCGCACCTTCAAGCTCAGCAGCCAGCTCGAGGTCATGCCATGCGGGCAGCCACTCCCGCACGGGGAGATTATTCGGCAAAGCCTGCCGCGGCAGCTGCAGCGCGGTTTCAGCCCGCAAAGTACCGTCAGTTTGGACCCGCAAAGCGCCCGTCAAGGCGGCCTGCACGCCCAGCAGCACGGCCGCCCCCTGAGTCTGCAGGCCGTCCGGCCCCCAGGTGCAATCCAGCCGCAGATGTCCGAGCGCGTCCTTGCCGCGGCTGATTCGTGCCAATTGCAGGTAGCCGTTAGCGCCGGCTGAGGAGTCCGGCAAGGGCCAGAAAAAAGGCAGCTCTGCGCTTATTTCTTCGACCGTCAGATTCGTCCTACGTTCCTGCATCCGGCCATCTTTCAGCGCCAGCCGGCCGGAATAATGCCCGCCGCCGCGGTTGTCCGGCAACGTTCCTGTCAGGGTCAGATCACAGCCCGGGAACTGGAGTTCGAGCTCAGGACCGGCGACAGACACTGCCGCTGCGTTGAGCCGCCCCTGCAGGTCAGCAGCTTTGCCCTGGGTGGCAAGCATGATTCCGGATGACTCCGCCTGCCAGTCACCATGCCCGACTGTAAGGCCCGCGAGTGTCCCCTGCAGAGACCATTCCCGGCCCGAGAATTGCACTCCGGCCGCCAGCTGCCGGCCGATCAGACAATCTTGCTGCCGGCGCAGAGTGAACTCGTTGAGTTGCACGGCAGCTTCTGCCGCTGCAGCATCGCCTCCCGTCCAGGACAAACGCAGTTCCGGCTTCTGGCCGGTTAATTCATAACCCAGCAGGTTCAGCTTAAGCTCGCCATTGTCCGCCTCCAGCTGCACCTGCAGTTCCACCTTGGCGGTGCCGCGCAGCAACGCCAGCAGGCGTTCAACCGCATTCGTCGCCGCCGGGGCAGTCCAACCGCCGCTCAGGCGCAGCTGTTGCGCGGGCTGATTCTCCTGCACCAGCAGGATACCGCCGCTGAGGCCGCCATCCGTCAGGTCTGCCTCGATTTCAACCTTGTCGAGCTGCACCGACTGCTGTTGCTGCCAGCGCCAGTGCAAATTCTGCACCTGCAGGGTCACTCTGTCACCTGCACGGCGCAGGCTCAGACTGGGTTGTCCGGTGAGCTCCCAGTCGGCGCTGCCGGCCGCTATCTGCAGCGGCAGCGCCAAGTTCAGCTGTTCAGGCAGAGAGGTCAGGTCGTTCCATTGACCGTTCAGCGTCAAGTGCCCCTGCACGGCAGTTTGGGCTGGCAACTGTCTGCGCCAGGGTCGCGGCAGGCTGTCGCCCTGCAGGGCAATGTCCGCTGCCAGGGTAAAGCGTCCGTCTGACGGCCGCAGTGCCGCCCGCAGGCGGGCGGAGTTCCCGCCCAGGACGGTTCGGGCATACAGCTGTATGTCGTGCGCATTCCAATCGGTCAGATTCTGCAGCTGCAAGCGAAACGGCATCACGCTGGATTCATTCTCCAGATGCAAGCTCAGCACACCACTAAGCGATACCTCATCCATGCGTACCGGCAGAGCCTGCAAGCAGTCCAGCCAGGTCCGTGGCCCGGTCGGGACAGCGGTGGTCTCAGCCGCAGACTGCCGGCGCAGGCTGCGGGCGGCGGGTAGTATCCACCCACCCTCCTGCCAGCGCAGCTCAACCTGGATGCCATCCAGTCGAACTGCGCCGACCTTTCCCCGCAGCAATGCCAGCGGACGATAACTCAGCTGTCCGGATGCAACCTCCAGCCAGGGGTCCCCGTCCGGATCATCCGAATCCGGAACCAGCAGACGGAAATCAGTGGAAAAAAGGCCAATCCGGCTGATGCTGAACTGCCAGCTGCCTTTGGTGCTCGCATCATCCAGTATTCGCTGGACCTGTCGTCCAACCAGCAACGGCAGGCTGAGACAGAGCAACCACAAAAACAGCGACAGTACCGTAAGTGCACCCAGCAACCAGAGAAGGCGTCTTTGGCACCGTAGGGTCCGGGTGGGCTGAGCAGGTTGCTCCATCATTAGGCTCCGAAAATCCGGACTGGCGGTCCGGGACGATAATAACCAGACTCCCTCGCCATGGGCACTGCCGGGCACAGCCAAATTGATCGAATAGTCTGGTATGATCTTGGCATTAACTAACGTAAACCATAAGAGGCCAAAATCAAGAAAAACGGCAAGATATTCATGCACTTCACACCAGACGTGCGAATCCACCCACGGTGATATAGCCGTAAAATTCGCAGGGTGGCAGAGGCACTGCAACTGCAATACTGCGAAAACAGGCCTGTCTTCAGTGCTCATTGCCGTGACGCACTCTACTTAACCCTGGTTTGTTCAGAATGGGGTGGAAGCATCAGGTCAGGGAGAGGCTGGCGGCGGCTCTCAGCACTGGCAGTCGCGATGGACTCGTGGGCCGGAGATGGCAGCGGTGCCCGGTGATCTCGACACACAAGCACTCGCGATGGACTCGTGGACCGGAGATGGCAGCGGTGCCCGGTGATCTCGACACACAAGCACTCGCGATGGACTCGTGAACCGGAGATGGCAGCGGTG
>JAAYYJ010000361.1 GCA_012515455.1 Oligosphaeraceae bacterium | reverse complement strand
GCTGCAAGGGGCAGTGCTCTGCGGCGCGGGAGCAGCCAGGAACTGGTGATTAGACAAAAAAACCGCCGGCGGGGGCGTGTGGCTGGTCCCCGCCGGCGGTGGTGGATGGGCAGGAATCAGACGCCTTCGCGCAGGGTGCGCTTCAGTTCGCCTAGCGTGCGGTTGGTGACTGGCGTATAGCCGGGCAGAGGCATAATGCGCTCATGGATGGAATCGAGAATCCAGCTCACCTGCGGGAAGAACTTGCTTTCCAGCTCCGCGGCCGGACTGACCCAGTTGTGCGAGCCAATCACGACTGGCGGGGCATCCAGGTAATCGAAAGCCAGCTGGGTCAGGTTCGCCGCAATGTTGTGCATCACATTGCCGCGCTCAACAGCTTCATTGAGCAGTACGACCTTGCCGGTCTTCTTGACCGATTCAAGCAGCAGATCGTAATTCAGCGGATTGATGGAACGCAGGTCGATGACTTCTGCGTCGAGGCCGTAAGTGGCCAGTTTCTCCGCCGCGTCCAGCGCTTTGAAGAGGCAGGGGCCGAAGGTGATGATGGTCAGGTCCTTGCCCGCTTTCTTGATGTCCGGCTCGCCGATGGGAATTTCGTAATAACCCTCCGGCACGCCGGCGCTGTAGAAACGCTCGCCTTTGCCGTAGAGCTGCTGGCTTTCCAGGAAGATGACCGGGTCCGTGCCGGACAGGGCAGTGTTCAGCAGACCCTTGGCATCGTACGGAGTGACCGGGTACACGATCTTGAGTCCGGGAATATGGTTGACCAGACTGGACCAGTCCTGGGAGTGCTGAGCGCCGTATTTGAAGCCCACAGAAATACGCAGCACCACCGGCATCTGCAGGATGCCGCCGGACATCGCCTGCCATTTGGACAGCTGGTTGAAGACTTCGTCACCGGCCCGGCCCAGGAAGTCGCAGTACATCAGTTCGCAGACCACCCGCCCGCCTTCCAGGGCATAGCCCACGGCCGCACCCACGATGGCAGCCTCGGAAATGGGGCTGTTGAACAGGCGATGGTAGGGCAGCAGTTCAGTCAGGCCGCGGTAGCAGGCAAAGGCGCCGCCCCAGTCGCGGTTTTCTTCGCCGAAGGCGACCATGGTCGGGTCAAGCAGATAACGGTGCACCATGGCTTCGAAGACGGCATCGTTGAAATTGTACTGCTTCATGGCCGGCACGGCCTTGCCATCCGCTCCGGCGAAGCGGACCTTGCCCTGGATGCGCTTGTACTGCTCGTTGTCCTCAAGCTTCTGCAGAGTCTCGGGGGTCCGGGTGGTGAATTTTTCCACCTTGCGGTTGGAGAAGGTCACGGTCTCGATGAATTTCGACTCCATGGTCTCGTAGGGCGAGAGTTGCGGGTCGATTGCCAGTTTGAACATCTCGAAGACCATCTCCTGGCAGCGGTCGCGGATGCCGGCCAGGTCGCCGGCGCTGGCGATCTTGCCCTTAACCAGCTTGTCATGGTAGGCGGGGATGGCGTCGGCGGCCAGCCAGCGGTCGAGTTCCTCCTTACTGCGATAGCTGGAGGCATCGGAGGGCGAGTGTCCGCCCAGGCGGTAGGTGACCACGTCCAGCAGCACCGGGCCCTTGCCGGCCAGCAGGAGTTCCTTCTTGCGTTTGACCGCGTCGATCACGGCCAGGGGATTGTAGCCGTTAACCCGTTCAGCGTGCATCTGTTCGGGATTCACGCCGGCGCCGATGCGGGCCAGCATATCATAGCCCATGGTCTCTCCCCTGGTCTGACCGCCCATGCCGTACTGGTTGTTGAAGCAGTTCACAAGCAGCGGCAGACCGCCGCCCAGGGACTTATCCCACAGTTTGCG
>JAAYYJ010000360.1 GCA_012515455.1 Oligosphaeraceae bacterium | reverse complement strand
GGCGCGAAATCCAGTCGCCCAGGTAGGTGTAGATCAGGGTTTCCAGCAGCTTGGCGTCGAGCTGGTGATAGTTGACCAGGGCGGCGAAACCGTCGCGCAGGCCATCCCAGATGTGCCAGATGAAGGGACGGTGCTGGAACAGCTTGCAGTGTTGGGTGAAGAACTTCTCCCGCAGCCAGGTCTCCAGTGTTTTGCCCGCGTGATCGGCGCTCTTGAGCAGCGCGGCGAGGGTGTCGTTGGACCAGGCATCGCCATAGGCGGCGGCCAGCAGGTTCAGCAGGCGGTCGGATGCAGAAGCCTCGCCCCGCACCGGCGGGATGCAGACGATACCGTCATCATCGGCGTAGCCAGCCAAGGCGTCACACCGCTTGACCCATTCGCGCTGCTCGTCGGCTAGTTCCATGTTGGTATCCAGTTCGGCAGGCCAACGGTAGCCGAGAAGGCGGGCAGCGGCGATATGTAGCACGCTGTCATCCGTGCGCATCGGACCATGGGCCGTCCATTTTTGCTCATCATTCCAGATGACTGAACCGCAGGGGTGGCCGTGGAAGATCCATTGGGTGGGATCGTCGGTGTAAGGTTTGGGCAGGCCGTTAGGGTATTTCTTTTCCGAAGCTGACAGCCAAAACTCGGCGTCAAAAGCAACTTTCACCAGGGTTGAAGGAGTAACTTTTAATGCCTGATTTATTTTTCTGACGGATGCGCCAAATTCTCTCGATTCACAAAACGCCCAGATTGCTGGAGCCATATCTGGATTTTCTGGAACTATTACAGCGACTGTATCGTCGAAAAGGCTCCCCGAATAAATAGCCGAGGGCAAGACTCCAGTTTGGCTAACACAGACACCCGGTTTGCCCCATGCCAGGCCTCCGGCGAGGATAGAGATTCCGTCCTTGTACTGCTGCCTTAATACACCGTTATCTTGTTCCCAATAGACAACTTTTGATAAGCCATCGTAGTGTTGATAATCGCTGACTGAAGTCTGCCCGTAACTCCAATCATTCGTAACCAATATTTCCCAAAATGAGCGGAAAAATCTAACAGCATCCTTTGTTATCAAGCCAGTTACCCCCCTTGCAGCTTCGTCAAGAAGCTCTCCCTCTTCCGGGAAAAGAGTTATGCGGCAACCTGGGCTGTTCAACTGTTGTTGCTGACTCACAACATGTTGGATATCGCCTTTGATGCACTCTGCTTTGCTAGCCGTGGAGGAATTTGATGATGCATCAATGCCGACCAGATTATCGGACGGTTGCGTTCGACTGTTGCTAAGCAGAATGAGGATCGCTTGAACTACATGCCCAGATATCGTATCAAAGGCACCCGGGCCAAGTCGGGCCAGCATTTTCCACGCGGTAGTTTTGAGCAAAAATTCACGATGAGGTTTGTATCGTGACCGGAAAAGCCAATTTTGCGGAGTAACCGCTGCCATGATGCCATCTTGAGTGGTTATATCGAGGCAGCGCTCAAGAAACACATTAGCAAGGTCTTGCTGGGCACGAGGGTAGTTCTTCGTGCAGTAGTTTTTGAGATTCGCACTCTGATTGCCTCTCGCTAAATAGGGTACGTTTGTTATGATCCACTCGTATTTTGACGAAAGCATATCTGCCGCTTTTGCAACCCCCCGTGCAACAACACCCATCTCTGCTTTTTCGTCATCCTTTTCACCCGCCAATGCTTTGGTTAGCAACGGCCCGACTTCTTCCCACTTCAGTTCAAACAGCGACCCCTTACCTAAACTCGCTTCAGGGTTAATCAAACTGCCGAGTACCGGTGCGTCCTTGAACTGCTTATAAAGCTCATCGAGGGCAAGCCGCAGATTGGTGTTGTCCCCGGCCAGTGCCAGCCATTCCTCTTTCTTCGCGCTGATCGACAAACCGGAGCAGGCCACATTCAATTCCGGCAACACCCGGTAGCCGCCAGCGCTCGGGTATTTCCAAGCAGTCAGCGCCAGAGCGAAGGCGGCCAGCTCCACGCAGCGCTGGTCCAGCTCCAGGCCATGGATATTTTCCCGCAGCACCGCATCCACCGCCTCCTTGGTGGAAAGGCCGTCGCGTTCCATGCGCATCGGCACCAGCATCAGGAAGGCAGCCACCAGGAAGTGACCAGAGCCGCAGCAGGGGTCGAGGGTCTTCAGGTCGGCGAGTTGCTCCGGCCAGCCGTCAAAGGTTCCGGCTGCCGGTGTCCAGGTGCCATCTTCCTGCTGCACAAAACGCAGATAGTCCAGCGGCACACCGGGAATGGCCGCCTTCCGGCGCAGTTCCTCTTCGCTCTTGGCGTTTTGGAAATCGGCCTCGGTGAGCCGTCTTGCTGCCCACCAGGCACCCAGGGAGTTGTCGAGCAGGAAGCTGACCATGTAGGGCTCGGTGAAGAGCTGGGTGACGGCGGGCAGCTCCCGTGCGCCGATCTTGACCTCGGAGGCGTTAACCTCGTCCTTCTTCTTGGCCTGCCAGAATTGATAGACCCAACCGAGGCTGTCGGAGGCGGTGAAGACCGAAAGCTCCAGTTTAGCCACCAGGCGCTCCAATTTCTGCTGATGCTCCGGCGGCAAGGAGAGTTGAAAAACCGGCGAGTCGAGCCGGAAGATCTGCGGCAGCATGCGGGCGGCAAACCGGGCGGCCAGTTCCCAACCGTTGGCCGCGCCTTCATCGGCAGCGAGGTCTTCACACTCCTCTAGGGTGACCGCCACCGGGTCGTCCGGGTCGGGATACATCAGCAGATTGTTCTCGGCCAGGAAGCGGGCAAACAGCATGCGGTGCCAGTGCTCGTAGGCGACCTCTT
>JAAYYJ010000359.1 GCA_012515455.1 Oligosphaeraceae bacterium | reverse complement strand
TAAACAGGCCGGCCAAGCGTATATTGACACTCGCCATACTGTGGATCCGGCTAAAAAGGAAGATTTCCAAAAACGGGCCGCCGCAAATGCCTTTGGGAAGGCAATGAGAACGTATGGCGATGCTGATTTCCAAAAGAAAATAGCTGAGCATCTACGAAAAAATAACCAGGCCATAAACGATCAATGGCAAAAGGATTTCGAGAAAGCGATGGGCTACGACGATCCAGCCACCAGCCCTTGGTATGTTGATCCCGGGGAACTTGGTGCGCAAGTATCTAAGACGCTGAACGGGCTTTCGGACATTAAGCTGCCGGAGCTTAAATTTGACAATACTAAGGCCTGGGGCGAGCAGTTCAGACAGGAAGCCGGAGCGGCTTTTGCCAAATCCGCCGGCGTGCTCAAAGATGCTGACACCGGCGGGCGCCGTCGTGCTGCGATAGAGAAACGAGAGGAAGACCTGCAGCGCTATCGGCAGGGGCTGATTGACGACCCCGAACTTGCGAAGTATCGCCGTGAGGGATGGAACAAGAAGGGCGAAGAGCGCAGGGGCCCAGAAGCCGCTGATGCGCGTGAATTACACTGGCGCAGAGTCCCCCTTATACGCAGAGAAGTCAGTAAGGTCGATCAGGCGCTGAAGCAACTTGATTGGACGCGCGCGCGAGTGGGCGCCAATGGCAGCAGATGGCAGTGGATGTCAGTAGATAGAAGCAGATGGAAGTTGATAGCTTCAGATAGCAGCAGATAGCAGTAGATGACAGTAGATGGCAGTAGTTCCATCACTCCCTCAAAATGGTTAAGGTGCGAAGATCGGGGCCAGAAAAAGAGCATGGCAGCAGTGCCATCACTCCCTCAAAATGGTTAAGGTGCGAAGATTGGGGCCAGAAAAAGAGCATGGCAGCAGTGCCATTACTCCCTAAAAATGGTTCAGGTGCAAAGATTGGAGCCAGAAAAAGAGCTTTGTCATAGTGGTTGTGTTGGTCAAGCATCAGGTAGTGCTCCTCAAGCATCAGGTAGTGCTCCTCAAGCACCAGGCAGGGCTCCGCAAGCACCAGGCAGGGCTCTTACGGAGCGCGGCGTTGCCGACACCAGGGCGGTTAGGGGGCAATTGCCAGCCTGTACTACATAAGGCAGTCTGAACGCGATCAAGTACTCAGCCCCAGATTTCGCACCTTAACGCATTTTTTACCCCTGCAGGCATTTTCCGGGCGGCGGTCTCAGGTCTGGGCCCGGGCGGCGGTCTCCCGGAAGCAGTCCTTCCAGTGGCGGATTTCCTGCAAGCGCCGGTTGTGGACCGTGACTTCGATGATATCGAAACGCCGCTCCAGTCCAGGTGCGGCAATGGCATGCAGGTAGTGCCGCGCGCACCAGAGAATGCGCCGGCGTTTGCCCGCATCGACTGCCTCCGCCGGTCGCACCCCCGGCCGGCTGCGTCTGGTCTTGACCTCGATGAAGCACAGCACCGGTCCATCCCGGGCCACGATGTCAATCTCGGCCCGGCCGTGGCGGTAATTCCGGCACAGCACTTCCACACCGGCATTCTCCAGCATCCGGCAGGCGGCGTTCTCGCCCTGGCGGCCCAGGCGCAGGTGACGGCGGCGCAGCCAGGCCAGGCGCGAGGGCCAGAGTCGGTCCCGCAGCTGCAGGATTTTCGCCCAGATTAGCATATTCGCCTTCAAGGATTAAATTATTCGGACAGGCACGGAGCTGCTTCCGGCAGGTGGACGCCGGAAAAGCAGCCCTGTGTTCTCAGACCCGCTTTTCGGACCTGGGTTGCAGTTTTTTGCGCCATCATCCATTATGCAGGACCTCCAGGATTACATCGAGAATCATTTTGCCGGCAACATCACGGCCCGGCAGACTATGCCGGCCAGCGCCGGGCAACATTCACCTCTGCCGCCGGATCTGCAGGCGCCCTTGCAGCAGTCCTTGGCTGGCATGGGCATAGGATCACTGTATTCGCACCAGGCGGAAGCCTTCGCCGGCATCAGCGCGCAGCAGGACACCTTGCTGGTCTCCAGCACCGCCAGCGGCAAGACCCTGGCGTTCCTGCTGCCGATTCTCAATGAATACCTGCGCTGCCCAGCCGGCTTCAGCGTACTGCTGCTCTATCCCACCAAAGCATTGTCACGAGACCAGGAGCACACCCTGGCCACGCTGCTGGCGGCCGCCCGGGCGGAGAAAAAAATCGGCACTTACGATGGTGACACCCCGGTTGAGGAGCGCCAGCACCTGCAGCGTTCCGCAGATTTCATCATCAGCAACCCCGACATGCTGCATTCCGGCATCCTGCCGCATCATCAGCGCAACTGGAAGGTGTTTTTGTCCCGCCTGCGCTATATTGTCATTGACGAAGTGCATACCTACCGCGGCAGCTTCGGCTCGCATGTGGCCAATGTCTTCCGGCGCCTGCTGCGGGTCTGCGCCCTGCATGGCTCGGCGCCCTCGTTCATCTGCTGCTCGGCCACGGTCGGCAATCCCGGCGACCATGTGCAGGCCCTCTGCGGACGCCCCTTCCAAGTCATCGACCGGGACGGCTCCCCCCGGCCGGAACGCCTGCTCTACTGCGCCAATCCCTCTCTGGTCACAGTGGACGGGGTGTACCTGTACCGCAAAGGGCCGGGGTCCATCACGGTCAATCTGCTGCGTGCCGCCAGCGAGCGCGGGATTCGCACGATTTGCTTCTGCCGCGGCCGCCAGGAAGTAGAGCGCCTGACCCGGGCGGTGACGGATGGGCGCTGGGGCCATTTGTCGGAGCGGGTCAAGCCCTACCGCGGCGGGCTGCTGCCCGGGGAGCGCCGGCAGCTGGAGCGCGACCTGTTCTCCGGTCGCATCACGACCATCATCAGCACCAACGCCCTGGAACTGGGGATTGACATCGGGGATTTGGATTTCTGCCTGCTCTCCGGTCATCCCGGCAGCATGGCCAGCTTCTGGCAGCAGGCCGGGCGGGTAGGTCGCAAAGGTCAGCAGGCCGTAATCGTCTATGTCGCGAAGGACACTCCCATCGACCAGTATCTGGTCAACCACCCGTCTTTCATCACCGGCGCCGCAGTGGAGCAGGCCTGGCTGAATGCCGACAATCCGTATATCGTCTTGCAGCATCTGCCCTGCGCCGCCTACGAACAGCCGCTGTCCCCGGCCGACCCCTTCTTCGCCTCGCCCACCGCCCGGCTGGCGCTGAACGTGCTGCAGGAAAACGGCACTCTGAAGCCCTGGCATGACTGCCTGCGCTTCGCCCTGCCCGATTATCCGGCCCGCGGGGTGAACCTGCGCGGCCTGACCGACTACAATATCGACATCTACTGCGGCAGCGAGGTGATCGGCGAAATCGATCCCATCGGTGCCCGCGGCACCCTCTACAAGGATGCCATCTACCAGCATTTGGGCCGGCGCTATATGTCTGTCGAGCTGGACCTGGACAAGAAGCTCTGCCGGGTCGAGGCAGTCACGGTGGATTATTTTACCGAGGCCTCCTGGGAGAACCGCCTGGAGCAGACCAGCGTTGAGAGCAACAGCACCCAGCAGCAGGCGACCTTGAAATTCGGCGAGATTTACGTCAACAAACAGCCCAAGCTGTACAAGAAAATCCGCGAACGCACGTTTGAGAATATCGGCTACGGGCCCATCACTCTACCGCCCTTCGAGTACCGTACCATGGGCTTCGCGCTGCAGGTGCCCCCGGACTGGCTGGCCGCCTGTGATGAGCAGGACCAGCGCTGGCTGGGTGCGGCGCTGTACGGGCTGGCCTACCTGCTGCGGCACAGCGCACCGAGCTTGTGCATGGCTGACCTGCAGGATATCGACAGCGATATCGCGCTAGTCAACACTGCGCCGGAACGCTGGAAAAGCGCACTCTATCTCTACGACACCCACGAGGGCGGAGTCGGCTATGCGGAAAAAATCTGGACCCAGTTCCCGGCCGCCCTGCAGCTGTGCCTGGATATCCTGCGTTCCTGCCCCTGCGGCGGCGGCTGCCCGGCCTGCGTGCCGCCGCTCCCGCCGGGGGTAATTGATGCCCCCGAGGTCGCGGAGCTGCTGCTGGTCTCGGATGCGTCGGTGCGTTGCACCGAGAGCCTGCTCCTGTCCCTGCTGACCGGCGAGGTCCGGCTGCCGCACATCAGCACCCGGGAGCAGGTCTCGCCCCGCCCGGTGACGCCGCCCGGCGAAGACCAGGAGCTGCTGCAGCTGCAACGGCGGCTGGACCGGGCAGCCCAGACCCTGGAGGAGAAGCGCGGGCGGCTGCATTAACCGCGCTACCCCGGGGCGGTCCATGCCATTCCGTTGTGCCTTGAGTTTGCCACTTTGAATCGTGTCCGCAGTTATGCCATTCTTTCTTGCCAATACCTTCCTGTTCTTTGGCCTGGCAGCGCTGATACCGATTGCCCTGCACCTCCTGCAGCGCAAAAAACCCCGCCCGGTCAAGTTCGCCGCCATGCGCTTCCTGCGGGCGGCCATCGAACAGACGCGGCGCTCCCGCCGGATCACCCAGTGCGCGACGCTGATTATGCGGGTCTTGATCATCCTGATCCTCGCCGCCGCGTTCGCGCAACCCCTGATCCGCTTCGGAGAATTCCTGCCCGCCGGACGGCGGGTGGTGCTGGTCGTCATCGACAGCAGCGCCAGCATGCGGGCCCTGGAAGGCGGCTTGACCCGCTTCGAAATCGCCCGCAGCTGGGCCCTGGAGCTGCTGCAGGACCTCAAGGACGACGACTTGGTCGCGCTGCTGGCGCCCGGCAGTCCGGAACCGCGGGTGGTTTTCCCGCCGGTCTCCGCCCGCGCTGAGGTCATCCAGGCACTCAATGAGCTGTCCTGCGGCTGGGGCCGGGGGGAGTTGCTGTCCGTAGTCAGCGACTGCCTGAAACGCGAAGACGGCGGTCTGACGGGCCTGGAGCTGCACCTGTTCAGTGATTTCCAGCGGTCGGATTTTGTCAGTGCCGATCTGCCCGCCCTGCTGGCGGACCTGCGCCGGCAGCGCGGCATTCTGTTCTGCAATCTGCTGTCCCGCGACCGCCTGCCCAATTGCGGCTTTGAGGAAGCGCAGTTCATGCCCCCGGCAATCGTCGGGGACGGCGCCTTCACCGTCCGGGCGTCTATCCGCGCCTCGGAAAATTTCACGGGCGGGAATTTGCTGCGGCTGCAGCAGTCCGGCATTGAGCGGGAGCAATCGGTCCTGGAGTTGCAGCCGGGTCAGAGCAGCAAAGCGGTGCTGCGCGACAGTCCGGTTCAGTCCGAGGGCGATGTCTCTGGCTACCTGGAACTGGAGCCGGACGCATTTCCGGCCGACAACCGTCTGTACTTCAGTTTGCCGCGCCTGGCCGGCATCCCGGCCCTGCTGGTCAACGGCGGTGGCAGCGGCAACCGGGATATCTTTTTTTTGGACAAGGCGATCCGTCCCGGCGGCCTGGCCAGCACCATCGTCATGCCCAGCAAGACCGACTGGCAGCATTTTCTGGCCCGCGATATTGCGGAGTTCTCGTTCCTGTTCCTCTGCAATCCACCGGAGTTGTCGCCGTCCGCGCAGGAGAAAATCAGCATCTTCGTGCAGGCCGGCGGTGTCGCCGCCATCTTCCCCGGCGAGAACAACGCCATCACCCGGGAAGCGCTGCAGGGCTTCAGCGGCTGGGAGAAAATCAGCCTCGAGACCGAGACCCTGGCGGAGGAGAAATCCTCCAGCCTGGCTTTGAACGACCTGCAGGACCTGATGGCCCGGACGGTCCGGGACAAGCTCTCCCCGCCTTGGCGCTTCCCCTTGCGGAAGCGCCTGAAGCTGTCTCTGCCCGCCGGGCAGAGCGTGCCCTGGATGTATGATGACGGCTCGCCCTTCGCGGTGTCCGCCCGCAGCGGCGGCGGGATGCTCTGGCTGTTTTCGGTCAGTGCCAACCGGGACTGGTCGGACTGGCCCATCACGCCCTTCTTCTTTGTCTTTATGCAGGAGCTGATCAAGAATGCCGCCGGTTCCCGCAGCAGCAGCCTGATCACCGGGGTCGGCGAGCCGCTGCTGCTGCCCTGGCCGGGCCGGGAGACCGAGGCGCAGTTCACCCTGCGGGACAGTACCGGGCGCAGTGACAGCCTCAGCGCCAGGCGCAAAGACAGCAGCTCGCCCTTCCTGCTCGAGGGTTTTTCTGCTCCGGGTTTGTACGAACTCAGCCGGGGCGGGCAGTCCCGCAGCATCGCGGTGAATATCTCTCCCTCTGAAGGTCTGCTCTCTGCCTGCAGCGCTTCGGAGCTCCGGGATGCTGCGCCCGGTGCGCTGCTGCAGGTCTCAGAAGACCCGGCTGAGCTGCGGCGCCATCTCTCGGAGCAGCGTCAAGGCCGGCCGCTCTGGCCGTCTCTGCTGCTGACGGCCTTCCTGCTGAGCATTCTGGAAGTGCTGTTTGCCAATCTCCGCAGCCGTCAACGCTCGCAGCCGCAGCAGATTGGAGCGCTGCTCTCCGGGCTACATTAAATCCGCCGGCGGCCGGCCTGCCGCGTCCTGTCCCTCACCCTCTCGCCGATTGGTCCGTATGACTTTCCCCGCCGCCGCCATAATGTTCTCGCCGGTCATACCGCTATGGGCAATTATCCTCTGCGCCCTGCCGTTCGGATTCTTCGCCTGGCGCACCTACTCGGCCTGCACTCTGAACAAATCCGAGCGCTTCTTCCTCTGGGCCTTGCGGATGCTGGCTTTTGTCTGCCTGGCCTTCCTGCTCCTGCAGCCTTCCCGCCGGGAAACCCAGCTCCGGGTGGAAAAACCGGTGCTGGCGGTGGTATTGGACTGCTCGGCCAGTATGCGGGACAACCCGTACCAGCAGGCGCAGAACCGATCCCAGCGGGCGCTGGCCTTCCTGAAAAAATCCCACCTCAAGCGCAAGCTAGCGGATTACCGGGTGAAATATTTTGCGGCTGGCTCGGCCTTGCAGGAAGACCTGGTGCTGTCCCCGGAGCTGTCCTTTGCCGAGCCGCGCAGCCTGCTGGCACCGGCCTTGAACCAGGTCTCGGAACGCTTGCGGGGCGAGAATCTGGCCGGGGTGCTGCTGCTCAGCGACGGCTTGGATCAGAGTGCGGCCTGGCTCGAGGGGCGGGCCCGGCAGGTGCCAGTCTATATTCCCGAGCTGGAGGACCCGCCCTCAGCAGCCCAGCAGCCGAAACAGGATTTTTTCCTGCAGGAAATCCAGTATCCGAAGCGCGCGACGGTGAACTGGGAGCTCAAAATCGAGGCCACCATCCGCCGCAAAAACGGTGCTGAGCCGCAGACCTTCCCGGTCGAGCTCCGCCAACACGGCAGCACCTTGCGCAGCACTGAGGTAAGCTTCGCCACCAACGAGAATTTCAAGCGCGTGTCGCTGACTTATGAGCCCTCTGAACTGGGCAACCAGCTGTTCCAGCTGGCCATGTTGCCGGACGACGACAGCGAGCGGCAAAACAACCAGCGCGAATTCGTTATCGATGTCACGGACGCGCAAAAGCGCATCCTGTACCTGGAGGGGGTGCCGCGCTGGGAATTCAAATACCTGAAGCGGGCCCTGCTGACGGACAAACAGCAGCAGCTTACCGCTTTTGTGCAAAGCGCCGGCGGGGCGTTCATCAATTTCGACGAGCATGATTCCACTGCCGCCGCCGCACTGCCGGAGTTCGCGGACCAGACGCTGCGCGAATTCAGCACCATTATCCTGGGCGACCTCGGCGACCAGGCCCTGTCCGGCAAAGATTGCCTGAGCATCGCGAAGTTCGTGGAAAATGGCGGCGGTCTGCTGTTCCTGGGGGCCGTACGCTCCTGCGGTCCGGAGGGACTGCTGAGCAAGGCAGAATTCAAGGACCTCGCGCCGGTGGTCTCGCCGGCCGGGGCCCAGATGCTGGAACAGCGCACCGCAGTATCCTTCACCGCGGCTGGCCGGGCCGAGCCGGCCTTCGCACCGCTGCTGACCGAACCGCGGCTGCCGCCCTTGCTGAGCTGCTGGTCGCCGGTCGAACCCGGGCCCTTCTCAACCGTGTTCCTCGCGACCGCGGAGGCCGCCCCGGTGCTGGTGGGGCGGCGCTTCGGTCAGGGACGGGTGGGGATCATCCTCAGCGATTCACTCTGGCGTTGGCAGCTGGGTGCCGAGGCCGGCGGCACGGAAAAAGCCCTCTACGGGCGCTTTATCACCCAGCTCCTGCAATGGCTCTCGCCCTCCAACCGGCAGCAAAATCAGGACAACGGCATCCAGCTGCTGCTGGCCGAACAGGAGGTCGATCTGTGGAGCCGGGTCCAGATTGGCGCACTGTGCGGGAAAGCCGTGGACAGCAACGGGATTGCCTGCCGGATCATCACTCCGGAGGGGAAGAGCCTGGCCCTGCCCATGGTCCCGGCGAACCTGGGAGAGGACTTCGGGCTGTCACAGAAGGAATCCGGCTTCGCTTGCGAATTCGTGCCCGAGCTCCCCGGCACCTACAAGCTGGAGGTGCTGGCCCGGGACGGCCTGCACAGCGAGGGCGCGCTGCTGCTGGCGAAGCAGCCCGCCCTGGAATACACCGGTGAGCCGATTCAGCGGCAATGGCTGCAGCGTCTGGCCCGGGATTCGGGCGGCGAATTCCTGCCCTGGTCGGACTCCGACCGCCTGCTGGCCACCCTCAAGGGCAGCAGCCGCAGCATTGAGATGGTCCGTGAGTACAGTTTGTGGAACCGCTGGCCCTGGCTGGCGTTGCTGCTCTCGCTGTTCTGCCTGGAATGGTATTTCCGGCGGCGGTGGGATTTAGTCTGAGCCAGCCCTCGCGGTTCCGGTCCGCCTCCTTTATCCATTGCGCCAAACAGAGAGAGTGCACTTATGCGTTTCCGCCAAATTCATCTGGATTTTCACACCTCGCCGGACATCAGCGGCATCGGCAGTGCTTTTGACCGCAAAGAGTGGCAGCGCACTCTGCAGGCAGCCGCGGTAGACTCCATCACCTGCTTTTCCTGCTGCCATCACGGCTGGAGCTATCATCCCACCGCGGTCGGGCGGCAGCATCCGCATCTGGACTTCGATTTGCTGCGCGCGCAGCTTGACGCCGCGCACGAAGTCGGGATCAAGGTCCCGGTGTATATCACCGCCGGGGTCAACAACATGGTGGCCGAGGAGCATCCGGAGTGGCGGCAGATTGACTGCCAGGGGCAGTACTCGGGCTGGAATGTCAGCCCCCTCAAGCCGGGATTCCGCAAACTCTGCTTCAACACCCCGTATCTGGACTATCTGTGCCGGCTGATCGAGGAGACTGTCACCCTGTTCCCCGATGCGGACGGAATCTTCACCGACATCATCTTCCAGGGACCCTGCTGCTGCCGATACTGCCTGGAGGGTATGCTGCAGGAGGGGCGCGACCCGGAGGACCCCGCCCAGCGCCTGGAATACGCGCGCAGCGTGCTGCAGAAATACTACCGCCGGGCCACCGCGGCCGCGCGCAGCCGCGACCCGGAGATGCGCATTTACCACAACGCCGGCCTGATTCCCGGCGACCGTGAGGTGCTGCAGTACTACAGCCATCTCGAGCTGGAGTCCCTGCCGACCGGCGGCTGGGGGTACGACCACTTCCCCATACGCGCGGCCTACCGCCGCAACACCGGCTTGGAATTCCTGGGCATGACCGGGAAATTCCATACCTCCTGGGGAGAATTCGGCGGCATCAAGCACCCGAACGCCCTGCGCTACGAATGCTCAGCCATGCTGGCCTACGGCGCCAGATGCTCCATCGGCGATCAGCTGCATCCCAACGGCAGGCTTGACCCGAGCACTTATGCGGCCATCGGGCAGGCCTACCGCGAAGTTGCGCAGAAGGAGCCCTGGTGCCGGCAGGCGGTCAATCTCGCCGACATCGGGGTGCTGCAGGCCGCGGCCTGCCAGCCCGGCTGCGAGCAGGCCGCAGACGCTGACATCGGCGCCTCCCGGCTGCTGCTGGAGGAGCACCTGCTTTTCGACATGCTCGATGCCGAGATGGATTTCAGTGCCTACAAGCTGCTGCTGCTGCCGGATGACATCACTGCGACTCCCGCTCTGGCGGAGAAAATCCAGGCCTACCTGCGCGGCGGCGGCCGCCTGCTGCTGTCCGGCCGCAGCGGACTGCAGGCGGACGGCAAGGCTTTCGCCTGGGATTTCGACCCCGGCTACAGCGGCCAGAGCCCGTATTGCCCGGACTACCTGCAGGCGGCGCCGGACTTCGCGCCGGACTTCGCGCATACGCCGTTTGTGATGTATGCACCCTCGCAGCGCATCCAGCCGCACACCGGACAGATTTTGGGCGAGGTCTATGATCCTTATTTCAACCGCGACTATCGGCATTTCTGCTCGCACAAGCATACTCCGAATCGCCCCGATCCTTCCGGGTTCGCGGCCGGCGTCCTGACCGGCAGCATCCTCTATTTTGCCCATCCGGTTTTTTCCCTGTATCGCCATTACGGGCAGGTCGCGCTCCGGCATTTCGTGTCCCGGGCTCTGCGTCAGTTCCTGGGTACTGCCCTGCGGGTGCAGACCAGTTTGCCCTCGCAGGGGCGTTTGACCCTGACCCAGCAGGCCCAGGAGCGGCGCTATGTCCTGCATCTGCTCTATGCCAATACCGTGCTGCGCGGCGGTCAGCGCCAGAATCCCGACGGCAGCAGCCACGGTTGTGCCAATCTGGAGGTCATCGAGGAATTGAACCCTCTGCCTGACGTGGCGGTAACTCTGCGCCTGGAGCAGGCGATCCGGCGGGTAGTCCTGGCACCGCAGGGGCAGGAGCTGGCGCATACCTGCGGCCCGGACGGGGAAATCAGCTTCACCCTGCCCCGCCTGCAGTGCCATCAAATGCTGGCTCTGGAGTATTAGTGGCTCACCCTCGGAAAAAGCCGGTGTATATTATAGTTTTACCCGGTTCTCTGATTGGTTCTCCCTGTTTGAGAAAGGATTTCGGCAATGAAGCATACTCCGGAAACCGTCGTTCTGCTCAATTTCGGCTGCAGTGACATCCAGCAGCTGGCCCGTTCCATCCGCGACCAGCACATCTACACCATGGTCATGCCGTATACGGTCAGTTGCGAGCGGCTGCTGCAGGAAAAGCCAGTGGGGCTGATTGTCTGCAGCGACAGCATGACCTGCGGGCATCCCGCGGCCAAAGAGAAATTCCGGGGCACCGGGCTGCCCCTGTTTGAGCTGTCCCTGACCCCGGGCCTGGACAGCACCGCCCAGATCGCCGCGGCAGTGGCTTTCTGCTGCCGGGACTGCTCCTGCCGGAAATCCTGGCGGCTGGATAAATTCATCGACGAGGCGGTCGCTGACATCCGCGCCCAGGTCGGCACCCAGCGGGTGGTGCTGGGCCTGTCCGGCGGAGTGGACTCATCGGTGGTGGCGGCGCTGCTGCAGCGGGCCATCGGCAAGCAGCTCACCTGCGTCTTCGTCAACCACGGCCTGCTGCGGAAAAATGAGCCCGAGATGGTGCAGGAAATATTTGCCCGCAATTTCGCCATGGATTTGCGTTACATTGATGCCTCGGACCGTTTCCTGGACAAACTGCAGGGGGTCAGCGACCCCGAGCAGAAGCGCAAGATCATCGGCAAGCAATTCATCGCCGTATTTGCGGAAGCCGCGGCAGAGATCAACGCGCCGTTCCTGGGCCAGGGGACCATCTACCCCGATATCCTGGAAAGCATCCCCCTGGACGGCAATCCGGCCGGGGTGATCAAGAGCCACCACAATGTCGGCGGTCTGCCGGAAGACCTGAAGTTCCAGCTGGTTGAGCCAGTGGAACGGCTGTTCAAGGACGAAGTGCGCCAGGTCGGCAAAATGCTCGGCCTGCCCTCAGAACTGCTGGACCGTCACCCTTTCCCTGGGCCCTCGCTGGGCGTGCGCCATCTGGGCGCCATTGAGCGGCGGACTCTGGCCATGCTGCGCGAAGCCGATGCGATTGTCACCGAGGAGCTGCTGAAATCCGGCTGGTACCACAAGACCTGGCAGACCTTCGCCATTTTTGTGCCGGTCAAGACCGTGGGGATGAAGAATCACCAGCGCACCTACAATTATGTCATTGCGCTGCGCTCGATCAACACTGTGGATGCAGTGACCGCCCAGATTGTCCGCCTGCCGTGGGAGCTGATCGACAGCATCACCGCCCGCATTGTCAACGAAGTCGAGGGCATCAACCGGGTGGTCTATGACACCACCCCCAAGCCCCCGGGAACTATCGAGTGGGAATAATCCTGGACCATAAAGTCAGCGTTGAAGTCAACCAACAAACTGCCGGAGAAATTTATGGACCTTACTACAATGCCAAAAATTAGGTACAGTCAAGGCCGAGAAATGTCCGGTAGGTGGCAAATGCCCTTATTTGTTGTAACATGAAAATCTGTGATCCAGGAAAAGCAAGGTTGAGCGACGATCGAGTCCTGGGCGTTTTTGTGCGCTTGGAAACATCGTCCACCAACCATGGCAACGACTGAAAAGCAAGACAGGTTATGGGGTCTTTGATCGGTACATGAAGTAGACGTGACCTGGTTGCAGGGACTGGACGCAGGTGTATCGTCCAGCACGCCATTCCCAGGCGACATATTCAGGAGGCAGTTCCGCAATCCGGCATTGCGCGCCGACCAGCATCCACTGGCCAACCGGGATATCAAGCGGGTCTGCCGGCATACCGGACGTCAACGTGCCCTGCAGAACTGGTGCGGATTCGGGTTCCACGCAGAAGACCCCGTCCTATCCGAAAATTCGTCTGCGGGCCAAGTTCCCATTTTTGAGAAGGGAAGAAACGATTTCGACTCGAATTTTCATCGGGCGGGATCATCTGCAAAAAGCCCGCCTTCGCTCGCTGCGCGAGCTACGGCGTGGCATTTTTTGCTGATGCAAAAAATGGTAAATACGGCCACCTGCCTCCCTGCTTGACCGTGTAAATTTCCTTTGCAGATCAGTTTTCGAATACGCTGTTATATCGTGTTGATTTCCCGCTCCAAGTCGGCAAGCGTAGCGATAATGGTACTCCATGCCGGGTATTCTCCGTAAATCATTCGGCGCATCGCCTTGTAGTCCCCGGCAAGCATTTTTTGTCCATCGGTTGAGGGCAGCAGTTGGATTGATCCGCGATGCGCAAGATCATATCTTGCCCAACCACGAGGATAAAACTTCTTTTTGAAGTCCACTACTGCGGTCAACAGTTCGGTCTGTGCCAGTGCCGAATCTTTAATCGATGATTGAGCGAGTTTGAAAAGATCATAATAGTGCCTCGAATATCTTGCAGGAACAACACTGGTCGCAGGACGATGATGTTCGTGATGCAATATGGTTACCTTTTCCCAAAAGGTCCGTTCAGCTAGAATTGTTGGAACAAGAAATGGATTCATCTCCAATACTCGGAACGCTTGTGCCACGTAACTTGACACCGGGAAACTGTCATGCGGCATCCATGCCGCCAATGGCCCAATCTCAAGCTGGATGTTCGGGGCCAGATAATTATTTGGAAATACTCCGGGATATTGAACATGAAGCACGTGCAGATTGTTTGCGTGGAAATACACCGCGCATCTATCGCCCAAAGCGACAGCGACTTTTTCTTTGAACTCATGCGAAATAAAACGCCCGGCCTTCTCTTCCAGTTTTTTGTTGAAAGCATCCTGTTTGGTTGCCGAGCGATCCGCCATTGGATCATCGACAGTAATATGCCGCCAGTCTAAAATAAGGTCAATGTCCTCCGAAAAACGGTCAATTACGCCGTATACCTTGGAAAGAGAAGTCCCACCCTTGAAACGCAATGATTTTTTTAATTCAGGTGAAGAAAAAAGACGGCTCAAGGTCCAGCATACCCAAAAATCCTTCTCGATCATTTCGACAGGGATTTTAATAATGGCCGATGCCTCGGTAAAGATGGCTTTGCGCTCTCGTTCACTGGCCTGGACGATTCTATTCATGGGGACTCTCCGGAATTGCAAGCTGCCGGATATATTCATAAATCCATCCAGTAACCGCTGTGGTATCTTTTTGGATTTTTTGCCATTGCGAAGAAGTGAAGCATCTTTGCAGCCGGGTCAAAATTTCCGGCGTGATACGCTTTTCTCCCAGTGCACGCAAAGCCTGTATTGCCAATGCGCTTTCAGGATATTTGAAAATTGCTTCACGTTGTTTGGTGCTTTGGAATTGAAGCATGCGACCGGCAAGGTCATATTCCCGATTCGGACCGCTGGAAAGATAAAGATAGGTTCCCGGGACTTGAGTGGAAAGGCCCAGGCAGTTCAAGGCGGTGTCGCCATGGGGCAGAATGTGCCAGCGGAATTTCCGTGCCAAGGCCTGCGCGACATTGTCCACATCGGGAGCTACGATTTTGTTTAAAATCGAACTGAACATCGGATAATCGTAGATCCCGCGCATACAACGCCGTATCTTTCCGGCTTTGGCCAGCGATGAAAGCGATTCATCAATCTCATAGCGCTTGAAGTCAGGCAAAAAATCTGTTGCTGAAAATGCCCACCCCATGCCATGACCATAAATCTTTGAAAGTATTTGTTGTTTAGAAGACTTATGCATAATTGTCATCCAATGATTTTATAGAAATATACACTTTTTTTTCTATAGATCAATCAGAGCAGTAACAAATCATCGGTCCGGTACGAAAATTCATCTGCGGGCCAAGTTCCCATTTATGAGAAAGAAGAAAACGACTTCGGCAGGAAATTTCATCGAGTGGGATTGAATTTGGCGGCGAGTGATCCTTCTTCCAGCCTGAATTCCGGCATTCAGACACGGGGTGTCCTCCGGCGCAAGGTCGGATGAATGGGAATGCAGGTATTTGGAAGCTTCAGGCGGCCTGGCGGAAATAATGTTTCAAAAGGCCGCCCAGGCGTTCCCGGCAGGCGATCCGGCCTGTGGCCGGACCGGGTTCATCTTCCGGTCGAAGGGGTTTGTTGCCAAGCGACTGATGCGGCCTCTCTGCGTGATAAAATTCTAAAAGGCTTTTAACAACGAAAAAACACGAAGAGGCACGAACTTTTTAAAGTTGGGCTGGTAAGTTGACAGGAACCATCTGAAATTCTGTCATCATTCAAGTCAATGACTGCAAAATGCAAAATTCGACAATGAAATATCAGGTTGAGACAGGAGCTTACCTACTAAATTTTCGTACTTTTCGTGCCGTTCGTTGTTAAAAAGGTTTTTGGGACGCCCTCTAATACGCCCCTGGGAGTGGATGATGGCGGGCGCCCCGGCC
>JAAYYJ010000358.1 GCA_012515455.1 Oligosphaeraceae bacterium | reverse complement strand
TTGAAATCCAGGGCCTGCAAGGTACGGGTCGCGAGCCGTGGGTAATCCTGGGGGGATTTGACCTTGGCAGGGACAGTCCCCCTGCCCTCACCCCAATATTCCGGGCTGCCGTCGGCCTGTTGGGCGAAGCAGGGATGAGGCTGGTACTGCAGGTCGGGCAGGAGAGTCAGGAGGTACTCCACCCGGGCGACCGATTCAGGGGGCGGATCGCCAGGCAATTCAGTGCCGTCGGCGGCAAAATAGCGCGGTTCGGGAATAGCGGTGAGCAGTCTGGGGATCAGCCGGTATGGCCTGGCCAGGTAGTCGTAATCAAGGGGTGCCTCGACCACGTTGTCCAGGATGGCACTCTCATGCACATAATATGCGGTAGCCGGGTCGAGGCTCTTGATCGGACTGGCGTAGCTGGCAAAGAAGGTATTGCTGGCCGTCCAGCCGGCCGGCCAGGGGTCGTTGGTGCAAAACAGCCATAACGCAACGCAGGACAGCAGCGCCGCGCCCAAAATTGTCACGGTCCAACATACGCGCTTGGCTAATGGGGACATACGGGTCCCTGGCTATCATTCTGCAGGCGGGCCAAATCGCGGGCCCGGATTTCCTGGCGCCGGATTTTGCCGGAGATCGTTTTCGGCAGCTCGGTCACGAATTCCACGATGCGGGGATATTTATACGGCGCGGTGACTCTCTTGACATGGTTCTGCAGCTCCGTAATCAATTCCGGCCCGGGCTGCCACTGTGAATTGCGGACCAGCACCACGGTGGCCTTGACCGCCTCACCACGCACCGGGTCAGGGAAGGCAGTCACGGCGCATTCCAGCACTGCGGGATGCTCCATCAGTGCGCTTTCCACTTCGAACGGGCCGATGCGGTATCCGGAGCTCTTGATCACGTCGTCATCGCGGCCCACGAACCAGATATAGCCGTCCTCGTCCCGCCAGGCCATATCGCCGGTGCAGTAATTGCCGCCGGACCAGCTTTTCTGCATCGCGTCGGGGTCATGCAGGTACTCCCGGAACAGCCCCGGCGGGCGGGTCGCTTCCGCCTGCCGGACGGTGATCTTGCCCACGATGCCGTCTTCGCAGGGGCGGCCCTCGGCATCGAGGAGCTCCAGATCGAAGAGAGGGGAGAATTTTCCGGTTGAGCCGGGCTTGATTTTCAGCCACGGGAAATTAGCGATCAGGACCGAGGTCTCGGTCTGTCCGAAGCCCTCGACCAGTGGCAGTCCGGTCTTGGCCAGCCACTGGTTGTAGACCTCCGGGTTCAGGGGTTCGCCCGCGATGGAGCATTGCCTGATGCTGCTGAAATCGTATTGTGACAGGTCCTCCTTGACCAGGAAGCGGAAGACGGTCGGGGGGGCGCAGAAGGTGCTGACGCGCAGTTTTTCCATCGCCCGCAGGAGCTTGCCGGCCAGGAAATGGCCTTCGGAGTCATAGGCGGCGATCACCGCGCCGCAAATCCACTGGCCGTAGATTTTGCCCCAGGCGAATTTGGCCCAGCCGGAATCGGTAGCAGTCAGGTGCACTTCGCCGTCCTTTACCCCCTGCCAGTATTTGGCGGTGACGATATGCCCGATGGGCAGGGTATGGTCATGCAGGACCATCTTGGGCATGCCGCTGGTGCCGGAGGAGAAGTAGATCAGCATCGGTTCATGCAGACAGGAGAGCTCCTCCCCGCTGGGTTTCTGCCAGCCGGCGGGGGCAGCGGCCAGCTCGCGCCGGAAATCACTGGTTCCCGGCGGCACCGACGGCCCGACCACGAATACTTCCCGCAGGTCCGGACATTCCGGCCGAGCGGCCTGCACTTCCTCCAGGATGGCACTGTCGTCGATGCAGACCGCGATTTTGACCCCGGCCGCCTGGAAGCGGTACACCAGGTCTTTTTTCTTCAGCTGGAACGAGGCCGGGATGGCCACCGCGCCTATCTTCTCCAGGGCCAGCAGACAAATCCAGACCTCCGGGCGCTGCTTCAGGATCAGGAGTACCCGGTCGCCCTTGCGGACCCCGTGGGCCGTGAACAGATTGGCGGCCTGATTGGAGAGCCCTCTGAGGTCTGCGAAGCTGTAGCGGCTGACCTCCTCCTGGTGGTCATCAATCCAGACCAAGGCAGGCTTGTCAGGTTGCTCTGCCGCCCAGGCATCCACGACATCGTAGGCGAAATTGAAGTCCGGGGGGACACAGACGCGGTAATTGGCTTTGAAATCCTCATACGACGAGAATTCCTGACGGGGTAGAAATTTCTCCAGCATAGTTCTGATTTTCCCAAAGTATGTGCAGCGGGTCGGTATTCTTCTCTGGCTCAGCGTTGGATCACGGTGATGAATTTGGCTGGTCCGCCGACGGCCCGCTGCCCGTGCGGAATGCGGGGGTTGAAATAGCAGGAATCGCCTTCATGGAGAATAAATTCATGGGTGCCGATCTGGACCTTCACGGTGCCGGAGACCACCCAGTTGAATTCCTGGCCGCTGTGGGTCACCAGGGCGGGCTCCTGCCCGTCGGCTTCCAGTTCGACCAGCATCGGCTCCATGGTGCGGCTGATATAGTTAAAAGCCAGGGACTGGAATTTATAGCCGGGATAGCGGTCGACGTGCACGCCCTGTCCGGCCCGCACCAGGGTGTAATCCGCCATGCGGGGGGAATCTCCGGTCAGCAGCACGGTTAAATCGGTCTCGAATACCTCCGCCAGCTTATACAATGTGCTGATGGGCATGGATTCGGTATTGTTCTCATACAGCCGGTACTGGTCGTTGCTGATGCCCAGCCGGCGCGCGACGTCTTCCGGAGACAGCCCGAGGGTCTCCCGAAATTCACGGATTCGCACCGCAATCTGTTCAGAATTATTAGCCATTGTCGCCTCTTGCCTACAAACTTCTTTAACTGACGCAGGACATAATATAATGCCGAATAAGGCTTTTGGCAGTGAAATGTTATGCCTGACCGGGGTAAAAACCGCCTTCCCAGAGGGCCAGGGCGACAACGCCGCGGTTGAGATTGTACTGGACCAGGGGCGGTGCCATGTCGCCCCTGGCGGCAGTCGGCGGATGTTATGGGGCGGGGGTGAGGTCGACGGCGGTCTGCAGCCCGGTCAGGACATCGACGGCGGTGAGTTTCCACCCTTCGGCGGGGGCATTCAGGGGCAGATTCAGTTCCAGGGTGGCGCGGTTTCCGGTCGCGAAGAGCAACTGTGAGTACGCCGGGCTGAGTTCTCCGGCAGGGTTGAAGACTTCCAGACGCAGCAGATGGTCGGCCCACTCGGCGGTCTGGGCCTGGAGCTGGAATTCGACTTGCCAGTGGCGGTCGCCACCGCTGACTTTTGCGCTCAGCTGTTCGGGCTGGTATGGCAGCAGCACGAAAGCGCTCTGGGTATCAGGGGTGAAGACATACTTGAATTCTTGGCCAGAGGTGAGGTACTGCCCTTTCAGCAAATCATAGATGTGCCAATCCTCTTGCAGAGAAATACTGTGTTCTTTTGGTTCGGGGTCCATATTCGCAGTCTGCCCGGTATTGCGCACCAGGCCCAGAAATACGGCGCACTTCTGCTGGCGCAGCAGCAAGGTGGTCGCGGGCAGGTCCGGGGCTTTGGCCTGGGCACTGATGCCGACCCGCCGACTGAGGGCGGCAAAGAGCTCATTGCAGACCTGCATATTGGCGGCGTTGTTGCGGGCGTAGCGCATTTCCTGCCAGTCGCCCAGGGTCACTGCCGCGGAGGCCGCCAGATACACCGCCAGACCTTTGCCGTACTCGTTGACGAAAACCGCCGGCTGGCTGCGGCCCTCGAATTCGACGGTGGCCAGGCTCTTGGCAGTGGTCGCAGTCAGACCGGTTTCGACCTGTTTGACCTCGAGCTGCAGACCGTTCAGACTCAGGCCGCTGACGGTTCCCGCGGTACCCGTCAACACGCCTTTGCCGGCCTGCAGAGCAGCGCTGCCGGTCAGTCCGAAGACTTCCTGCAGGCCCGGCGCAGTCCGGGGTTTGCCATGCTGGTCAAAGCTGGCGCATTGCATATCAGCCACCAGGATTCCGCCCTGCTGCACGAATTTTTGCACTGCGGTCAGTTCGCGGTCGGACATGGCAGCGGCGGTGGGCAGGAACAGGATTTTGTACTTATCCAGGATGTTGCTGTTCTCGAGCTGCCCGTAGGCGACGTAGTCATAATTCAGTCCGGCGTCCTCGACCAGCACCTTGTAGCCGTTGATAGTGCTGCGCTGCACCCCGGCCAGATTCAGCATCCAGTCGACTTTGATGGAGGCGGGTGAATAGAGGAAAGCGATGGGATACGCATACCAGTCGCTGCGC
>JAAYYJ010000357.1 GCA_012515455.1 Oligosphaeraceae bacterium | reverse complement strand
TCAGCACAAGCCCCAAAGGGGCGTGACATAACCAGCCCAGGGCAACGCCCTGGGTCCGGAGACCACCGCATCAGTCCAAGCCCTGAAAGGGCGATACATAAGTTGTAAGTTATTAGTGGTAAGTGGTAACCTGGACTACATACTGCGGGGGGCGTTAGGTGGGCATCAATCGGCTGAAAACATCCTGGAAGAATTCTTTGCTCCAGAGGTCTAGTTCCCGGTCATCGCGTAAAAAAGGGCGGACGTCTTTCTTGATTGCCTCGATATCAATTTCTGTCAGGCGTTTCAGCAACAGAGACTGCACTGTCATGCCGGTCAGCGGCTTACTGTCGGTATAATTTCCGGATTGCCTGGCCCGGTTTTCCAGATGTGCGAGATGGTATTGGGGGTGAAATCCTGCATACCAGACTAAATCATACCAATCGCGCCCCTTGATTCTGGATTTCCAGGAACGGAAAAGCAGGGCATGCAGTTTTCCTGCCAGGAGGTTTGGCAGGGTGTAGGAACGTACTGCAAAGGGCAGGGGCTGATAAACATATTTTATTTCCGTAGCGAAATCCGGGGGTGGTTGAATGTCGACCTCGATTTTAATTTTCAGTACACTTTGAGCATTGATTTTTTGGGCGAGGGAACTGTCCAAGCCGATGGAAAGCAACTGCGCCTGAGTATTGCTCTTCAGAAATGCCGACTTGATATTCGTGTGCGCCAACTTGATCTTTTCCGAAAACTCTGCCCGTAATCCAAAAGAGGCGAATTCGGTTTCAATTCCGTCAGCGTAACTGCTCAAGGTAAAGCTGTCATCGGGCTCAAGCAAAGAGAAGTCCAAATCTTCGGAACCACGGTTTAGGCCGTGCAACAGCCGCAGCGCCGAACCGCCATAAAATGCGGCATGGTTGAAAAAGTGATTGCGGGACAGTGCCAGCAAGGCCACACTTTGCATGATTTCCCGAAGCGCATTGCTGCAATCCTTATCGCTTTTGCAGACATAGGAATTCAACATCGCGCTGATGGCAGAATGCGTCATAAGGCCTCTAAAAAAGCATGGAGTTTTTGCAGGCGCCCCCTCATGAAAGGGGCGAGCTGCTCGAGAATCTGCTTGTCAAACTGCTGGGTTAGGTCAGGGTCCAGGCGCAAGTCCTCAAAGAGATATTCTTGCGGATCGCTACCATCGAAACGCTGGTCGAAAAACACTTTGTCAAAGAGGGCTTTTTCAGGGGAAGCGATAAGGAAACGGTTTTGCCTTTCGCCGATGCTTATCACTCCGATAGGATAGGCCTGGGAACGACAGTATCGATAGGAGAAAATTCCGAAGGCAGTGACGAATTTCCTTGAACGGCCCATCGCAATGGAGGTGACCACAGCCGGCATTTCCGGGATCAAGCCATGAAAGCTCAAGGCAAAATCCTCGGAAACATAGCTTGGTCCATAAATCTGATTGGCAAGAACGCCGCTGACCAGAGTCTCCCGTCGCAGGGGCGCGGCAAAGGTATAGAGACCCCGGCGAATTTGCACAATGTCACCACGCTGCAAGAGAGAGGAAGTCTTTGCCGCCTGGTTGCGGTATTTACCCAGAACAGAATTCAGCTCTAACGAGGTAAAAATGTCATGGGGGATTTTTTCTCTGATGTCAACCACCGTCATCGTGAAGCCTCCGCTATTACAATAGAGCAAGGAAGAGAAAAATCAAGATTGGTTGTATATAAAATACAGAAAAAATGCATTATCACTACAGGTCGTTGTTGATTGGAAGTGGGAAGTGTGAAGAGGTAGCCTGGGCTACAACCGGCAGGCACCGTCTACAACGTCCATAGCGGGCGAGGGGCAAAAGCCCCAAAGGGGCGTGACATAACCAGCCCAGGGCAACGCCCTGGGTCCGGAGACCACCTCATCAGCACAAGCCCCAAAGGGGCGTGACATAACCAGCCCAGGGCAACGCCCTGGGTCCGGAGACCACCTCATCAGCACAAGCCCTGAAAGGGCGATACATAAGTTGTTAGTGGGAAGTGGGAAGTGGACTACATCCGGCAGGCACTGCTCTAGGTATCCCGCCGCCGGCGGGACAGGTGGAGGCACGATCCGGGAGGAAAAAATTAGCCGTGTCTAATTGCAATTGGCAAAACTGGCATCATATTATGTTTTGTTACCGGTGGAAGCGTGTTTTGTCCGCCGCGTAACTTAGTCCAGTCTAAGTCGGTGCTGTTTTATACGAGTATTGCGAATATGAGGTATTTTTCGCGATGAGAAGACGGCAGAGGATGCATGGTGGTGTTGTTGTGCCGGTCCGGAAGCGTCAATGTTGCCGCGTTTTGGCCGACACTGCGCTGGTTCCGTTATGTCATTTACGTATCGGGCAGGCGGGTACTGTGGTACGCATCTCTTCCGGTCTGCGCAGTCCCAAGAAATTTGCCGACATTGGTTTAGTTGAGGGTGCGCAGGTAGTCTTGGAGGGTTATGCGCCCTTTGGCGGGTTGTTGCGGATTCGGCTGCTGGACTGCTGCATGTCCCTGCACCGGGATGAGGCGGTGCATATTTTAGTCCGGGTAGAGGAGTAAGACATCCCGATGCAAAAGAAAATCCGGGTAGCATTGGCCGGCAATCCCAACTGCGGCAAGACCAGCATCTTCAATCAGCTCACCGGCACTCGTCAGCACACCGGTAACTATCCCGGGGTAACGGTTGAGAGCAAGAGCGGTTATTTCAGACTGGGCGGGTATGAGATCGAACTTATCGACCTGCCCGGGATTTACAGCTTGTCCTCGTCCTCACCGGAAGAGGCAGTAGCATTCGAGGAACTGATCGCCCCCGGCATTGACCTGATTATCAATGTGATCGACTCATCCTTGCCGCGGCGCAGCTTCTATCTGACCACGCAGCTGGCTGAGCTGCATATCCCGATGCTGCTGGCCTTCAATATGAGCGACGAGGCGGACAAGAAGGGACTCACCTTCAAGACCCCCGAACTGGAGAAGTACTTCGGCGCTCGGATTGTGCGCACTATGGGTACCCGCGAGAGCGGCGTGAGCGAGCTGCGCGAGGTCCTGGATCAGGTGCTGGAGCATCTCGACCAGCACGATATGCCGATGCTGCATTACGGCGAGGACGTCAATGACGCGATTGCGGTCCTGGCGGCTGCGATTGAGGAGCGGCGGATTGAGCGTCTGTCGCATATCCCGGCCCGGTTCTTTGCCATCAAGCTGCTGGAGCGCGATGCCTCGGTGGGCCGGATTGCCGAATTGCAGGGCCTGGAGGAGCTGGTCTCCGAGCAGATTCATCATCTGAACGCCCGGCATGCGATCAACCCCGAGACCTTCATGGCCGACTGCCGCTACGCACTGATCTCCGGCGCCTGCCGCAGCACGGTGCTGGTCAGCCGCGAGCGCCGGCGCGAGATCTCCGAGCGCATCGACAGCGTGATGACCAACAAGTACGTGGCCCTGCCGCTGTTCCTGCTGATCATGTACGTGACCTTCTGGTTCACCTTCACCTGCGCCACACCCCTGATGGAGGGCATCGAGAGCGCCTGCGTGGCCCTCAGCAACGCCATCCAGGCAGTCTGGCCCCAGGGCCGCGGGCAGTTCCT
>JAAYYJ010000356.1 GCA_012515455.1 Oligosphaeraceae bacterium | reverse complement strand
TTTCGGCGGCGGTGATTTCGCGTCCATAGTCCTGTCCCGGCTGCCAGGGTTCAATCAGGTAGAAATCCCATTTCAGGGCCGGCAGATGGATGGTGATGCCCTGGGCCAGCTGTTCGGCCGATGCGCGCCGCCAAGTGCCCTGATGCGGTTGGCGGAGCACCAGATCGCCCTGCAGGCCCTTGACCTGCAGATTCACAAAGGCATCCGCCAGAGCCCAGAAATTTCCCGCCGCCGCCAGTATTTTGTCTCCCTGCCGGAAGGCCTGACTGACCACCGGGGACTGAATTTCCGCGAGTTCGGGGTACGGCTTGTAACTGGTGAAATTCGCCCGCCAGTGTTCCGGCCTGATGATTTCGGACAACACCGTGGTGCTGACCAGTTGGTCGCACGGCTCGCCATCCATGACCAGGTCCTCATAATGGGCAATCAGGTTGTTGGTCTCTGCCATCGCATCCCAATAGCGGCTGTCAAAGAAAAACCAGTACACCAGGGACCCGGCGTAGCCGCCCAGGAAATTGCAGATGGTCTCCAGGGCGACGCCCTCGGGGGTATTAACATTGAAGGCGTGGCAGCCGTAGGGGAAGCCGATGATTTTGGTCTGCCCGCCGCCATTCTGCTGGCAGAAGCGCCGCACTTCCCGGACCGCATAGTAATGGGCCAGATGCAGCCCGCAGGTATAGCGGTAGAGCTTGTTCAGGCCGGCCTGAGCAGAATATGGCCCCCAGACCGTGACCATCGGCAGATATTTCAAATAATCTGAGGGATGATACTGCAGGCAGTACTTGGATTCGCGGTTAAAACCCGCCACCGAGACCATGGGCACGAAATTCGCCGTCCGGCCAACCGACTGCCCGGCGGCCGCGACATCCTCCTGCACTGTCTTCACAATCTGCCCGTGCTGCCAGGAGCGGAAAGACACCCACTGGTCGTGGTACTTCGACACCACATCCCGGGGCCAGACCGCCGCGACCTCTGCCGGGGGCAGCTTGCTCCAGGCGCAGAATTCCTGCTGGCAGACCTCGCAGAAACAGCCCTTGTAGTCACTGATATACGCCTCCCAGTTCACCGTATAGTGGTCGATCTTCTCGGTCACGAAACGCTTCAGCTCGGACTGCAGCTTCTCGACATAATAGGGCTCCCGGCGATAAGTGACCACCGGACAGAGCTGACCGTGGAACGGCTGCCCTTCACTGTCCAGGAAGGGCCGCCCCCCCGGCTCACGGCCGCGGGGATAACCGTCCCGGATATACCAGAAATTGGAAAAACGCAGGATGCCGCGTTCCTGCAGCAGGGCATTCAGGGGCTCGGACTTGCCGGACTGCAGGGCATTGAATCCGGTGGCCTGGTAGAGCTTCAGAAAACCCTCCGCCGCAGCGGCATCGTAGTCGCCGCCGCTGGGCTGGGTGGCACCGCTGATAAAGCGCTTCGGGGTGCGTTGCGCCACGACGGCCGGGCTGGTCTGCAGCTGCAGCTGCCGTTCCTGCAGCAACCGTCCGCCGACTTCCAACTGGTAGCGCAGGGGGCGGAACTGCCCGTCCGGGGGATTGTCGGCCTGGAGCAGGATCGGGCGCATCCGCCAGCAGCAGTAATTGCTGTCGATGATGGTGGCATTGACCGCTTTGGTGAAGTGTATTTTGTAGTGCCCGCCCTGCTGTTCGCGCAACTCCAGGGCGTTATCAAAGCCGACGCAGCGGTACCCCTCCGGCAGATACAGATGCAGGAAGACATCCTTGTACCATTTTTTCTTGTCTCGCTTGACGGTAAAGAGGAGCTGAATGGGAGTCTTCTCGGGGGCGAAGAATTGTTCATCCAGGTATCCGTACGGGAAGGCCAGAATCTCCAGCTCGTCCTGCACTGCCGGCGTAATCAGCGTGACCTCCGCCTCGGTCAGCAATACCTGCCCGACACCGCTCAGGCGCACAAAGACCACCACCGATTCCGCACCCTCCGGCACGACTTCCTCGACCGAGAGCTGGCCGCTGTTGCCAGAGGTGCGGTTGATCTTCTTGCTCTGCCCCGGGAGAAAAACCATCCCGGCTTCCATCAGCCCCTTGCCGGCGAACTTGAAGCTCGCCCGCAAAGGCTGCCGGGCATTCTCCGGCAACAGGCGGAAAGTCTGGTTGATTTCATTGGAGACCTGGTACGGCTGGCCGGTGCGGGAGAGGAATTTGCTGATTCCGTCCTCAGTCTGAAACAGCAGCCCCTGCTCGGTGGACCGCTGGCGGCAATTGCTCTGCACTGCCGACTGGTCGCCGGGCATGCCATGGGCGCGGCTGACCGCACTCCAGGTCCCACGGCCAGGCACGAACTGCTCGGTAAAAACCGTTTTGGTCAGAATCTGCCCCTGCGCCCCGCCGGCCCCCTCGCGGGCCATCCGCGTATTCCGCAAATCGATACTGGAACCGCTGTGGGCCAGGCCGCAGCACAACAGACTCAGAAAGGCCAAAACACCTGCTTTGATCATAGCAACGCTCCTCGAGGATTAAAAGGGGGTAGTAGGATTATAAGCATTCCAGAACGGCCCGGTGGTAGTGGTCGGGACCTCCGCCAGCATCAAGGCGCGGACACTGGAATCGCAGAAGACGATATTGGCCTTGCCGCCATGCCGGGGGTAGGGACGGGCGGAGGTCGGCAGCAGCCGGGGGGTGACATTGTGCTGGTTGTCTGCGATCAGGCAGGTGCCGCTGGGGCGCTTGATATGGCTGTATTTGCGGTTGGGATGGTACTCGGTCAGATAATAGCCGTTGTAGCTCCAGGACCAATGCGAGGCGTTCGGGGTGGTCGGGATGATGGTCATGCCCGGGCAGTTGATCTCCGTATAGACGACCGCGCCGCTGTTGCGCAGCCAGATGTAATTCATCGATTTCACCCCGACGCAGCTCAGGTAGGTCTTATTGGAAAACCACAGGCCGTTGGCGCCGTCGTTGTACTTCATCATCGCACCATCGCATTCATCCACATAGAGCAGGAAGCCCTTGCCCAGCTGGCTGAGCAGACTGACGCATTTTATGGCCTGAGCCTTCTCCCGGGCTTTGTTCAAGGCCGGCAGCAGCATCGAGGCCAGCACCGCAATGATGGCGATGACCACCAGCAGCTCAATCAAGGTGAAGGAACCGCGACCATGCCGCACCGGAATGGG
>JAAYYJ010000355.1 GCA_012515455.1 Oligosphaeraceae bacterium | reverse complement strand
TGGCAGCCGTTAGATGGCCCGCCCTGGCCGGGGCCGATTTATGTGTATCAGAATCTATTCAGTTTCACCCCCGGAAATGAGTTGTTCTGGGGCGACCGCAGGTCTGCGGCCTTCAAGATCGGTGCGCCATTCACCCAATGGGAGTACCCGCATTTGAAGGAAAAGCTGGCCAGCGTCCCTAAAGAGCACCTGACTATTCCCGGGGCGGGGATCCTGATTTTCAACAACAGCATCATCGCGCCAGATTCTTCCCTAGTGGGTGAGTTGAACGGCTCCAAGCAGTACCTGGATACGGTCAGTTTCTACAACAACATCATCCTCACCGCAGATGTGCGCCAACTGCGCGGACGCATGGGCAAGGGAGGAACCTTCTACTTCAAGTACTTCAACAACCTGGCCTGGTGGAAAATCGGCCTCAGCGAAGGACTGCCCGAGCTGGCCCAACAGAGCAAGGACACACCGGCGGAAATCCTGCCCGGCTGGGAGCAGAATGACTTCCGACCCAAGCAGTTCCTGCCGGCAATCCCAGTCCCGGGGGCACCGCAGCAATTCCAGTATATAGGTGCACTGCAAGCCCCAGATGAGCAAATTGCCCCACGGGCCGGGATACTGGAAGAACGGCCGTAATACCCACCGGCGGAATGTCCGGATGGAACAATTCCCCCCCCCCCCAGAGCCACAGCAACTACTGGCAGAGTGCGCCGCGTCCTGCTCGCGCAGAATATTTGACTGACAAATTATGCATAAACTCACTTTGACCCGTTACGACTACGGCGCCTTCGGCTGCTTTATCGCCTACGCCGGATGCTCAATCATCATCCCCCTGGCGCTCTGCCAGGCGGCAAGGGATTTGCACTTCACTTTGCAGGAAGGAGGATTCGCCGCCGGTGGCGCTCTGCAGATAGGACGGGCCATGCCGATGGTGCTCGCAATGCTCGGTTGCGGCTTCGCAGCCGGACATTGGGGCATGCGCCGGACCCTGGGCTGGTCGGTAGTGCTGATGGGCCTGGGGATTTGCTTTGCCGCGTTGTCACCCACCTACGCACTGTTGTTCCTGGCGCTGATGGCCGTCGGACTGGGTGAAGGCGTGATCGAGGGCTTATGCACGCCCTTCGTCGAAGGTCTGCACAAGGACGAACCCGGAAGATATCTGAATTTCTCGCATTCGTTCTGGGGGATCGGCATTTTTGCCACCACCCTGCTCGGCGGCTGGCTGCTGTCACAGGGCGTCTCCTGGCGCTGGCTGGTCGCCAGCGTAGCGATCCTGGCCGTGGCGCCCGCGCTGCTGCTGCTGCTGCCGGCAAGAAAAACCGCCTATCCCGAACGCAGCGGGCGGTTCTCCGCCGCCATCATCTGCCAGCAGACCTGGGAGATCCTGCGCTGCCGCCATTTCTGGCTCTTCTTCGCCGCGATGTTTGTGGCCGGAGGCGGGGAATTCGGACTGACCTTCTGGTCCGCCAGCTTTATCCAGATAGAATTCGCGGGGACGCCATTGCTGGGGGGAATCGGCACCGCCGGTTTTGCGGCGGGGCTGTTCCTCGGTCGCAGCGGCAGCGGAATACTGGTCAGTCAGCGGCATTTGCCGCACCTGATTGTCTTTACTGGCCTGTTGGGGGTGCTGGTCAGTCTGTTCTTCCCGCTGCTGCATTCACCTTGGGTGGCTGCCCAGCAACACACCCTGCCCTGGCTGGCGATATTCAGCCAAAAATGGCTGCTCTTCGGGCTCCTCTTCCTGGCCGGAATTACTTCTGCGCCCTTCTGGCCCAGCATCCAGAGTTTCGCCTGCAAGCGCATGCCGCAACTGGACAGCACCATGCTCTTTGTCCTGCTCTCCTGTGCCGGGATACCAGGCTGCGCCTGCGCTTCCTGGCTGATGGGGGTGGCCGGGAACCACTTCGGACTGCGGCTGTCTTTCCTGATCGTGCCGGTGTGCTATCTGATTATGAGCACCCTGATCGGCTCCGACTGGTATCGGTCCCGCCGGGAAGAGGCTAGGACAGATAGAAGGGATTGCTGAGCAGGATGGCTTTCTCACCGGCGACCTCGACCCGCAGAAATCCCTTCAGGGGATAATCCTGCAACGGCAGGGTGCACTGCAGCTGCAGAGCGCCTTTGAGGTCCTCGCTGTACACCAGCTGGTCATAGCTGTACAGGCGCAGTTCCTGCAACGGCTCCTGGGCCAGGACGCTGAGCGTCAGAGACTCTTCCCGGGCCTGCTGCCGGGACAGACTGTCGCCGGGCAGGAAACGCCCCAGACGAATATCCGCCTCCTGAATATATTCCGCCGGCAGAACATGCCCGCTGCGGATTGCCCGGACCAGGTTTTCCCGGGTCGGTTCGCCGTCAATATAGATGAACTGGAAGACCGGGTTCTCCTGCAGGCGTTGCAGGCCCCACATATCGACCGAGGTCATCAGGGTGATACGACCGCCAGCGAGGAAATGCTGCTCCATCGCGGTACCATGCAGGGTCCGGGTGCTGCAGCGATGCACTCGTTCTTTTTTCTGGAAAGCCTGGACGACGTCGCCGGACTGCAGAGTGACATCGACGGCATCGAAGGGGTATTTCCGCCAGTAGTCCGAATAGGTATGGGTAGCGCAGCTGGCGCCACCGTGTTCGCGGACGAAATCCAGGGCCCTCTGCAGATATTCGTCGATATCGTTTTTATCGTAGAGGCTACAGGTGAATGTGGTGGAGAACTCATCGGTTCCCACCGCCAGGATATGGTATGCGTTATGGTTAAACCGGGCGTCTTCGGGGTTCCAGTTAAAGGGATGGTACTCCTGCCCGGGGATAAAGAGCACCTTGTCGTCGCAAAAATCCGCGATGCTGCGTTTGCCCACGCAGGAGAGCTCATCCTTCACGCTCAGCAAACCGATATCGAAGGAAAAATGCTTCATAGCCGCGTTGATGGCGGCCAGGGAGGCATCCGCGCCGTACCAGTCGATGGCGTGCAGATGTGCGATCACCCGGTAGTTTTTCTTCTGCGGCAGGTGCTTCGCCCGGCCCGGGACAGCCGCGCGGTTCTGTGGCGCTGCGCCACCGCGGCGGTTCTGGAAATACGCCAGTGCATTCTCCAGGTATCGTTTCCAGAACTGGATGGCTGGGTGGTTGTCGGGCAGTTTTCCTTCCGGGAAGAGGATCTGGTTCCAGAAGAACAGTCCCTGACCGTAGTTTTTCTGCAGAATCAGGGCTGCTTCGGGAACCGCGGCATCGCAGTAGCTGCCGAGGACCTCCCACTCCGGGCAGTTCACCACGCAGGAGAGCGCCGCAGTGCGGAGGCTTTCAGCCGGCCCGGCCGGCCGCTGGATGGCGAAGGAATTACCCGGGATATCCCAGTAGACCAATTCAGAGTTCTCGAGGCGGTGCGGAGAACTGAACAGCGGATGGGCGGGGTCCTCAAACCAGGGCAGGAGATAGGAACGGTGGTTGGCAGAGATGGTGGTCTGATAGCGCTTGACCAGATAGGGACGCCCCAGCTCCGCTGGCAGGAAGGCAGTCGACCAGCGCTCGTGATCCTGATGCTGCAGCCAGCAGATTTTGCCGGCCGCCACAAAATCGTGCATATATTCGCAATTATTCTCGACATAGTCATTGAGGCCGTTCTGCTCAATCAGCAGGATATCCAGGTCATCGAGATAACCGCGGGTCTTGAAATCAACCTCCCGCACCCGGCAGGAAAAATTCTCCTGCAAAAAATTGGCCAGGGTGTACTCCGGCTGGAAATAATGGCGCCAGACACCGATACGCAAGGCGGAAAGTGAACTGTTGACTGTCATCAGAATCTTCTCAGGGGGGTATTTTAGACCGGTGCATTCCCGACTCGGAGCGTCTCCAGACCTTCAGCAGGAGACAGCAGCGGATGGTAGCCGAAATCGCGAGTCGCAGCCGCGTATGAAAACGAATGCGAGCGGGCCAGCTGGTCGACCACGAATGCAGTCATCAGCGGCTCGCCCAGGAAAGGCAGTAACGTATGCCAGGCCTCAGAACATTGCGCCAGCAGACGGGCCAGGCGCCAGGAAATCCGTCCCCGGATCGGCGGCATGCCCCAGATCGACAGCACTTGGTTCAGCCAGGGCCACAGGCAGATCGGCTCCGCGTCGCCCAGAAAATATGGCTTCCCGGCGCAACGCGCGGTCCCGCACAGCTCGCGTGCGGCCAGGATATGCCCCCAGGCGGCATTCCTGACATGGGTCACGGTGACCACATTCCGCCCGGCGCCAATCTGCCGCAGCCGCCCCCGGGCAGCGGCGGAGCGGATTCGGGGCAGGATATGGGGGTCATCCGGTCCCCAGAGCAGATGCGGGCGCAAGGCGCAGGTCCGCAGCGTACCGTGGTTCGCCTGCAGGACCAGCTTTTCCGCCTGGCTTTTGCTGCGGGGATAATCGGCTATATGCTGCGCGGGATAGGGCAGGCTCTCGTCACCGTTGCAGATGCTCTCCTGCCCGATCGCCACGCTGGGAGAACTGGTGTAGAGCAAGCGCGCGACGCCGGCCGAGACGCAGGCCTGCAGGACATTGGCGGTGCCGCCGACATTGACTTGCTGCAGCAGGCGTTTGCGGCCCCACATCGCACTCAGCGAGGCGGTATGGAACACGGTGTTGACGCCCTGGCAGGCGGGCAGGAGTTCATCCCTGCGGGTGATGTCACCCTGGCGGCAATCCGCGCCCAGGGCGGCCAGGTCCGGATACTGGTTCCGTCCCAGTACCCGCACGCGTTGTCCGTCCTGGAGGAGCATCTGCACGAGATGGCGTCCCAGGAAACCGCCGCCACCGATTACCAGACACAGCCCCAGGTCGGCGGGGGCATCATTATGGTCATTCTGTGCAACAGACCTTGTCATTATACTTTTATAGACTGGGGACCCCGCAATAAATGCTTCACGCGCTGCCCCGGCGGAGTTTATTTGCTGGGCAGTGTGGGAAGAACGGCCATCAGCCAGGAAAAAAAGGTGTCCCCGATCTGATTATAGCCGTTGGGTGCAGGATGCACGCCATTGCTGAGACGGGAGATTTTTTTACTGCCGCCAAGGTTGACATCTTCATTGACTTGGGGAAAATTGTTCTCACAGTCGAGGTTGCAGTACGTCGGAATCAAGCTTATCCCGTACGGGTTGCTGGCCGCGAAACGCTCCTTCATGACCTCATTGAGACGATGCTGGTTCTTCTTGTACTGCCAGCGGGTCTGACCGCATTTGTAATTGGAACCGAAGGCATCCTGGGTGGCTGCGCCGGGGGTGACCAGCGAGACCCCGATGATGGCCTGCGGAGCACTGCGGCGAAATTCGGCCAGCAGCACATCCATATTATTGCAGATATCCGCGATGCGCGCCTCCAAATCCTCATCAGTAGCTCCGAAGACATCGTTAATGCCCAGCATCACGGTGATCACCTCCGGGGGCTGGCCCTCGTTCTGCTGCTGGCAGAAGGCTTGGACATCCAAGGTGCCCTTCTGGGTCCGGTCATCATTCGGAAAGACCAGAAATTTACTTTCGCTGCGCTGAGCGAAAGAGGCCCAAGTCCAGCCGCCATAGCCCTCATGGCCGACCCCGCCGGGGACAGCGCTGCGTTCCGGTCCTGACCCGCGAGTACCGAGCATCTTCAGATTGATTTTGCCCAATTCCTGGCACTGGTTGAAAATTCTGGTCGGGTAAGCGGTGGCAGCGGTCAGACTGTCACCGACCACCAGGATGCTCAGGGGGCGGTTCTCCTGGTCATTGAGCGGGCTGACCTGCAGTTTGCAGGTCCCCTCGGCCAGGACGCCGTAGTCATCGATGACCTTTATCGACCAGTCGTAGGTGCCCAGGTCGCTTTCGGAGGGGGTGAAGCGCCAGCGTTTCTGGTCGTTTCGTCCTTTCGGGCAAGTCACATCGAAGACATAGTTGCCGCTGTTGATCAGCAGCACGATATTGTCAAAATAGACATTCATTTCCACGCCGGGCGTGGCATAG
>JAAYYJ010000354.1 GCA_012515455.1 Oligosphaeraceae bacterium | reverse complement strand
GCCAGCACCGCAATAATGCCAATCACGGTCAGTAACTCAACCAGAGTAAAACCACGACTACGAGCGGTATGACTACGGCGGTAAAACGATGTCGATATCTTAAAACCCATCTCCATCACCTGCCTTTTCTTACTTTGAACAGTAGCGCTGAGTAATCGATCATTCTATATGATCTAATTCAACTCCGGGCATTGTCAAATAAAAACGGGGGGAAAAATCCTTAACCCATTATTTTCCACCGCCAGCACTGGGCAACGGCTTCACTCCAGCAGCAGATTCTGCTGCAGCAGTACGGCACGCAAGGAGGGATAATCCGGCAGCCGGCCCTGAGTAGCGGTCATAGCGGCAATCACGCCCGCAGCCTGTCCGCTGGCGAAACACTGCAACATCAGGCGGATCGCGGTGATGGCCCGCGGCTCAATGCTGATGGCCCGCCCCCCGACCACGAGGTTGTCTCCTGCCGGGGACAGCAGGGCGCCGTACGGGATGCCGCGGGTGCCGGGATTGAACTGGGCCCAGTTTTGGGTAAAGGCGCTGCCGCCGTGTCCGCCGTAGCTGCGGCGCCCCAGAGCCACCGGTTCGCTGACCGGGGTGTTTTCATTCAAGTCCTGGCAGGTAATCGTCTCCCGGCCCAAAATCTGCCGGCCGTTGCGCACGCCGATGCGGGCCGCGCTGCTGTCCAGCACGCAATCTTTGAATTCCGGGAAATTATCTCTCAGCCACTGCAATGCCTGGGGGATCTGTTCGCGCAATTCGATATCCATCCGGGTCAGGTCCGCGGGGTCCAGCGGGTCCCCGGCAGTAAGCGTAATATTCAGCAGGTGCGCTCCGCCCTCCCCCACTGGATGCAGCATCAGATTATCCTGGTTCGGGAACGGGAAGGTCTTCTGCAGGGCGGTGAAGCGAGTGCGCAACTCCTGCCGGGAGAATGGCTGCAGATTGGAGACCTGGAACAGCACCGTCTTGGTCATCGAGTCTTCGGAGGCGGCGGCATACACCGGATAGCCGGCCAGCTTGGCCAGAATGGCATCGCCAGTGCAGTCCACAAACGCCTTCCCGGTAATGCTGAGCTGCTCACCGGCACAGAAACAATCCACCGCAGTGATCTGCCGCCCTGCGGTCCTACAACCGTACAGAGTGCAATAATACAGCAGGTCGACACCGTCCTGCTGGAGCATGCGGTTCATCATCAGGGCGATGGCAAACTCACTGCTGACGACGTCCTCGTTCAGGGTCTGCCCGGACAGCGGCCTGACCCCGCGTTGTTTGAACGACACTGCACCTATCTCATTCAGACGCCGGATCAATTCTTCACCTATACCGCTAGCCAGCTGCCGCTCGCCAGTGGAGCAGCCCATCAATCCGGGGCAGCCGCAGGTTACTGCCACCCCGCCCGGACGGGCCGCCTGCTCCAGCAGCAGCACCGCTGCACCGCATCTCGCGGCGGCGAGTGCGGCGGCGAAGCCAGCCGGTCCGGCACCGCAGACCACCACATCATAGACTTTGTTTTTTTGCCACATCAATGCAACTCCTGTAGTTGGCCAAACCCTTATCCCCGGCTGGATGAGGCATCCCTGCAGCCCTCAGCCGCCCCGCAGGAGTCCTGCAAGGCCGCGGCAAACATCCCCGCCGCTTTGCCGATATCGCCAGCGCCGATGACAGCCAGCAGTATCCTCCCCCGGGATTCCGCCAAAGCCGGCAGAACCAGCCCGGGAATCTGCTGGACACCTGCGGAAATATATTGCGCCAAACCAGGTTTGGCAAGATTGATGGCCCGGGTAATATCCTCGGGATCAGCCAACCGGCGGTCGTCTTTCCAGGCCGCAAAAGGAGCCACCAGCCAGACCCGCTGAACACCACCGAGAATCTGGGCGAAATCCCAAGCGTAGCGTTTAACCCGCTCATAACGATGCGGCTGAAAAATAATCCAGAGTTGATGCCCCGGCCAGCGTTCCTGCAAGGCCGCCAGAGTCGCCCGCAGCTCGGTGGGATGGTGGGCATAGTCCTCAACCAGTACCCGCTCCCCGGACGGACTCTGCCAGCGGACGCTGAGGCGGCGGGAAACCCCGGGAAAATTCTGCAAGGCGGTCACTGCCTCCTGGGTTGTGATCCCCAGCTCCTCTGCCACTCTCAGGGCCATCGTGGCATTGCGGCGGTTATGCAGTCCCGGCAGGGGCAGATCAGTCAGTTGCGGATGCACTCCGGGGGGCAGCAGCAGCGTCTGCGGCAGTTCGGCCAGCAGGCGGGGGGAATTTCCCTCCTGCCAGGCAAAGACCTTGCCAGCCTGGCGGGCGAAGGTCACAAAACACTGCTCCAGGGCCTCAATTCCGCCCAGACTCCAGCAATGATCATCCTCGATATTCAGAATTACGGCATGAGTAGCCGCCAGTAAAGCCTGGGTGCCGTCGCTCTCGTCAACCTCGGTAATCAGCAGTTCACCGGCACCGGCACCGGCGGAACGCAACCAGCCGGAGACCTCACCGCCGACCAGGTACCCTGGATTGATTCCAGCCTGGAGAGCAATATGCGCCAGCATGGCTGTGGTGGTGGTCTTGCCGTGCGAACCGGCCACCGCCACCACCCGCCGGTAGAATCCTGCCAGACGAGCCAGGAACGCCCCCCGGCAGCAGCTGGGAATGCCCCGCCGGACGGCATCCTGACGTTCAGGATTGTCCGCAGGCACAGCCGCGGAATAGATCAGCAGGTCCACCCCCGGCGGCAATTCCCGGGCATGCCCGACCTGCATCCGGCAGCCGCGCTGTTGCAGACTGCTGAGCAGGCTTGAATTGACGGCATCACTGCCGCTGACCCGTACCCCGGCATCAGCGCAGAGATGCGCCAGACCGGCCATGCCAACCCCGCCGCAGCCGGCAAAATACAAATGTTTCCAAGGCAGCGTAAACATTTTATCCTGCAGAGTTATGGTGTTCGAAGGCAAAAATCTTGATATGTTTCCATTTTCCGGTTCGGAAGCGCAGATAGATTCCCGGCCAGCCGAACATCACCGAGCAGACCCAGACTCTCCAGCTGGCCAAGGCACTGCAATCGAACCAGTAAATTGCCAGCAGGGTATTCCCGGCCAGCACCCAATGAAAAGCCAGTCCGATCAGCATGGCCCAGAGTGTGTCGCCGCCGCCGCGCAAGGCGCCGGCAAAGGCGAGATAACAGCCGTCCAGGAGCAGATAGACTGCGGCCCAGCGCAGCATCGGCACAGCGAGACTCACTACGGCCTGATAATCAATGCCCTGATTCTCAGGCGTGAAGACTGCCACCAGCGGTCGGGCCAAAAAGACGAAACAGAGTGACAGGAACAGCGTATAAAGCAGATTCAGTTTCAGGCCGGAGAAGGTGGCCCGCTCGGCTTCTTGCGGGTCCCCCGCCCCCAGGCGCTGCCCGACCAGGGTAGTAATGCCGATCTGAGTGCCCAGCAAGGGGAAGAATGACAGCAGATCCCAGTTCAACACCACGGTCACCGCGGCGGCGGCATCGGCACCAAAGCCGTGGAAGGCCGTAACCATCGCGTTGAACGCAGTGGTACCCAGAAAACCATCCAGGCCGTTCGGGAAACCGAATTTCAGCAGCGCCTTGCAGATGGCATCATTGTAGCGCCAGGAGGCCGAAAAATTGAATCCCTGCCGCCGGCAATGGGCCAGAAAACTGCAGAAGAGGATGACTACTACGGTCAGGCCGGAGGCCAGGGTACCGATGGCCGCACCCGCAATCTCCAGGCGCGGGAAGCCGAATTTGCCGAAAATCAGCAGATAATTCAAAACCACATTGACCAGCAGCGCAATCATACTGGCCCATAAGATGATGCGAGTCTTGCCGAGACCGGAAAAAAATGCCGCCAGGGGCGTGCGCAGCAGCGCCAGCAGACTGCCGCCAATGATGCTGTACCAGAAATACGTGGTCTCCAGCTGCTGCTGCCGCAGATCGTGTCCGGCCCAGGCGAAAGTCCGTGCCGCCAGAAGGGCCAGCAAGAGAATCACCGGATAAGCGAGCAGCGCCAGGCGCAAACCCTGACCAACGATAACCGGACATTCCTTATGGTGCCCGGCGCCATGGCTACGCGCCACCATCGCAGAGACATACGAGATTACTCCGACAAAGAAGATGGTGCAGCTCCAGGCAGTCAGACCGCCGTTCATGCAGGCCGCGATATGCTCCTTGCCGACATAAGACAGATAGAGCCGGTCCACGAACATCATCGCGGTGTCAAAAATGTTGGACACGATCATCGGCATGGCAATGGGCAGCAGAGCGCCTATCCCGCCTGGACCAGACCAGTGCCGATGCAGAAATTTTCTGAACATAAAAATCCTCAGCACCTGCCGGCGAGCATTGTCACTGGCAGACAGAAACAGCCACAAAAAAAGGCGTCCGTTGCCGAACGCCGCGAAGGGTGGGGGCGAATGCTCTGTCCTGGGGGGGGCGAGGCCGCAGCGAATGCCGCTACCAGCCAGCCACAGAAGCGATGTTAGGGATACTGGGCTTGATCAGGGTCTTGATGGCCTCGGCGTATTCCCGAATTTCCCACTGTGCGTGCTCACTGGCGCGCAATTCAATGAATTTCAGAAGGTTGCTCAAATCCACCGTGGCCCAGAAGGTAGTCATCAGGTTTTGGGGCAGAACCCCCCGGGCCTGTTCCCGGCAGACGCCCAGGCGCAACAATTCCTCGAACACCGCCAGGGCGGCAGCATTCTGTTGCCGGATGATCTCCCGGCAGTGACGCTGGTCATAACTAGCGTCTGCGGGCATGGAGGCCTGACGGTTGTCAGAGGACTGCTGCCGGATTTCCGGGGGGACATAGAACTCCAGGTCCTCCTGAGTGTAGCGGCGCGAGATTTCATTGTAAGACCAAGTCCGGTGCCGATGCCACTGCGAACGCACGAACAGCGGGCAATGCACCAGGAAAGTGAAGACCACATGCTCCAACGGGGTGTTGTGGTGGTTCTCCAGCAGATATTTGACCAATACCACATCACGCTCATTCATTTCCTGGCGGAACTTTCCGAACGAGACCCGGGCGGCATTGGCCACGGTGATTTCGGACCCCATTTGGTCAACCAGGCCTATCCAGCCCTGACCGCCCAGGACCATCACATGCCGTTCCGGCGGCACATTGACACTAGCCAGTTCTGCCATTGAAAACCTCCTGGAGAGAGCACACTGCGGTGCTTATTTCCTGGCCAGCCGGGGCTCCAGATAATCAACGCAGCTTTGCAGAGTCGAGAGCGCACCGTAATCGGCTTCCGGGACTTCCACACCGTACTGCTTGCGCAATTCCATCACCACATCCAGAAAATCCATGGACTCCAGTTTCCCCCGCAGATTTTCTTCCGGCTGCAGAGCCGACCAATCCTCGTCGGGGACAATCTCGTTCACAATGTCAATGATGGCTTGAGAAATTTCGGCACGAGTCATTTCTTTTTTTCTCCGTTGCGGGTTATTTAATCCGGGATAATGTAAGGAGTAAGATTTTTTACGACAGCCTGGTCACCACAGTCACGCAATTGATGCCCAGCATGCCGAAGGAATTGTTCAGCATGGCATCCATCTTGCTGACCTGACGCGGTGTGTTAAGCACCAGATTAGGCAGGGCGCAGGCAGGGTCGAGTTCATCGACGTTGATGGTCGGGTGCACGATCCGATCGCTGAACGCGGGCAGATTTCCAGCCAGTTCCAAGGTGGCAGCCGCACCCATGCAATGTCCGATAAAGCTTTTGGTGTTGTTGAAGTATGTATCCCGGCAGTTCTCCCCGAAGACCTCCCGCAGGGCATCGCATTCCTTGATGTCGCCGGCTGGCGTGCCGGTGGCATGAGTGTTCACCAGATGAATCTGCTCCGGGCGCAGACCGGCCCGGCGGATAGCTTCGCGCATGCATTCAGCCTGCCGCACTGGATTGGGCAGGACCATGTCCGTGGCATCAGAATTGTAACACCAGCCGGCGAGCTCGCCGTAGATGCGGGCCTTGCGGGCCAGGGCCCGGTCCAGGCGCTCCATTACGAAGATCGCGCCGCCTTCGGACACCACGATGCCGTTGCGTTTCAGGTCGAAAGGCCGGCTGGCCTTGCTGGGCTCAGGATGCCGGGCCAGTGCATTCTGGCTGTTGAAGGCGGCGAAAATGCCGAAGGTGCCGGTGCTTTCCGAAACTCCGCCGGCCAGTGCCAGGTCCACCTCCCCCAGCAGCAGCTGCTGGGCTCCGGTGACACAGCCGAGATTGCCGGCGGCGCATGCAGCCCCGAGGGTGAAGTGCGGTCCGGAGATGCCCAGATTGATGGTCACCTCGCCGGCCGGGTTGTTGGCGACCGTCCGGGGATTGTGATGGTGCGACCAGAATTTGGTCTGGTAGTTATATTTGCTCAGCTCGTAAATTTCGTTCTCAGTCTCGACGTTGCCGTGCTCGGTGATGCCGACAAACACACCGGTGCGCGGCTTGTCCAGCGCATCGACGCTGATGCCAGCGTCAGTCAGGGCTTCCCGCACGCAGTAAATGGCGATCGACCCTGCCCGGGTGCCGATCCGCAAATCCTTTTTCTTCTGGTATTGCAGAGCATCAAAATGACACAGCCCGGCCAGGGTTTCACCAAAATACCGCGTCTCATATTTGCTGATTCCGGAGACACCATGCAGGAGGCCGGAACGGAACTCAGCCAAGTTGTTGCCGTTTGGTGCGGTCAAGCCGACACCGGTAATAACAATGCGTTCTCTGTCTGATTTGCTCATGCCATCACTCAATAAACCTGCGAAAAAGATTTTGTAGCCTGATAATATAAATCAAGGTTTAGATTATGCTAGAGGGGAGGCCTTATTTTTCCTGCTTTTGTTTGGCAAATGATGCTTCATGCAGTACATTATTGGCCAGGTCCTGAGCCCGCTTCCGGTATTTTTTATCTTTCAACCATAAATCCGCCTGTATTCTGTCACTGCTGTCCGCGAGGCTCCCCCCTTATGCTTTCTGATGCTGACCTGCGCCGTACCTGCGGCTCCCTCGGTTCTTTGACCATTTCCGAGACGCTGTCCATTCTGGAGCAGGCGGAGGCCTGGGAGCGCCAGGGGCAGGATGTCTGCATGATGTCAGTCGGCGAACCGGATTTCGACACGCCGGATTTTATCAAAGAGGCCTGCATCCGGGCTTTGCGCGAGGGCCGGACCACCTACACCGCCCCGGACGGCATTTATGAACTGCGGGCGGCCATCAGTGACAAATTCGCGGCCGGGGGCATATCCGCCGGCCTGGACCAGGTGGTGGTCTCCCCGGGCGGGAAGTTCGCCTGTGCGGCCGCGATCGGCGCGCTCTGCGGTCCTGGTGATGAAGTCATCATTCCCACTCCGTACTGGGTCAGCCATGTACAGATGGTACGGGCGGCCGGCGCCAAATGCGTGCTGGTGCCTACTTCGGCGGCAGACAATTTCGAACTGACTGCGGCCTATCTGGGGGCGGCCATCAGTGATCGCACCCGGCTGCTGATTTTAT
>JAAYYJ010000353.1 GCA_012515455.1 Oligosphaeraceae bacterium | reverse complement strand
CCTTCCAGGTATTCCAGGCTGGCGCCGCCGCCGGTGGAGATATGGGTGATTTTGTCCGCCAAACCGCTTTGGTTGACAGCGCTGACAGAATCTCCGCCACCGACGATGCTGATAGCCTTGGAATCGGCCACGGCCTGGCAGATGGCGTTGGTGCCGGCAGCAAAGTTGCTCATTTCAAAGCAACCCATGGGGCCATTCCAGACGATGGTTTGGGCGGCTTTGATTTCAGCGCTGTATACTTTAGCAGTTTCCGGGCCGATATCCAGTGCGCTCCAGCCGGCGGGGATATCATTGCCGCAGATTTTGATATTGGCGTCATTGGCGAATTTGTCAGCGATGCGGTTATCACAGGGCAGCAGGAATTTGACTCCAGCGGCTTTGGCCTGGGACAAGGTGTCTTTGGCGGTTTCCAGCAGTTCGGTTTCGCAGAGGGAGTTGCCGATTTCGTGTCCCATGGCTCGCAGGAAAGTATAGGCCATACCGCCGCCGATCAGGATGGTGTCGACTTTCTGCATCAGGCTCTGCAGGACCTCGAGTTTGCCCGAGACCTTGGCGCCGCCGATAATGGCGACGAAGGGGCGTTTGGCGTTACTCATGGCCAAGCCCAGGTATTCGAGTTCCTTCTCCATCAGGAAACCGGCCACGCAGGGGCCGCCTTTTTTGCGCATATATTTGCAGATGGAGGCGGTCGAGGCATGGTCGCGGTGGGCCGTGCCGAAGGCGTCATTGACGTAGACCTCAGCGTAGCTGGCCAGTTTTTCCGCCATGGCGGCCTTCTGGGCTTTCAGCTCTGCCTTTTTGGCAGCGTACTCATCGTCGCTCATTCCCTCGGTTTTCTTGGCTTTCCCCTCTTCGGCCAGATAGAAGCGGGTATTTTCCAGCATCAGAATCTGTCCCGGAGCTAACGCCCGGGCCGCGGCATCGGCCTGCTGGCAATCCGGGCAGAATGCGATGTCCCTTTTGAGCATTTTGCCGAGGTATTCGGCGACCGGCTTCAGGCTGAATTCAGCCTGGTAGCCTTTGCCTTTGGGCCGTCCCAGGTGGCTCATTAGAATCAGGGCGGCACCATGCTCGAGGATATAGTTGATGCTGGGCAGCGCGGCTTTGATCCGGGTGTCATCGGTAATGGCCAGGGATTCTGCCAGAGGGACATTGAAATCCACTCTCATGATGACTTTTTTGCCCTTCAAGTCTATGTCGCGGATAGTTTTTTTGTTCATTGGTGATGCTCTCCTGGAGGGTTGTTAGTTCCAATTGCTGAGGGTTGCCGCTCCCAGGCGGGGCCGGCTGGCACAAGAGCCGCCGGACCCGCGCAGGTACACGCAATAATATATATTGTAACGGGCTAAATAAAATTGCTTCGGGCTTAATAAGTCACGACAATGGCAATTACTTCGAGAGTTTCGCTGCCGTTGTTGGTCAGGCAATGGGAGTCGCCCTTGCCGGTCAGGACAGTGTCGCCGGGCAGCACGGTTGAGGTCACTCCGGCATCCGTCACGGTGCCGATGCCTTTGAGCACGATGTAGACCTCATCTTCATCGCAATGGGGATGCAGGCCGATGCCGCTGCCCGGAGGGAGAATCAGCTTGGCGCAGACCCGGAAGTGCCCGCCCCCGAATTCCTCTTTTTTGAACAGGTGCTCGAGGGTGACTGCGCCCGGGCCGCCTTTCATGTTTTCCCGGGTTTCCTTGTCGTAGGTGCCATGGCGTCTGAACATGAGTACTGTCCTTCTGGGTTAAGCTGAATGTCGTCCCCGGGCGACAAAAAAAGCGTCCCGACGGCATGGGGAGAAGGGAGGGAAGGGAAGGAGGGGAAATGCCGTCGGGACGCAAAAATATTTGCAAAAGATTTCCCTTTCGCGGATTTTAATGTAGCCGGGCATTTGGGTTTTACAAATGCCGAGGTCAAAGTTTCCCATGCTTTTTCTGTCCTGGGTCTAAGGACAGGCGTTGGGATTGGCCGGGAGGGTGCAGTTTTTCGTCCTGCTGAGTTGAAAACTGCGGGGTGGGGGCTATAGTAATTTTTTCGAGTTTGCGTCAGATTGTGTTTTTTGCGTTCTTGCTTTGGTAACCATCTTTCTGTCCGGTTATTTTTATGGACCAGAAACACCCCAACATATTAGTCCTGGATGATGAGCGTTTTATCCTGGTTACCGTCAAATCCTGTTTGAGAGGGGAGAATTTCAACGTCACCACTGCCGATGACGTGCAGGTCGCCTTGAGTGAATTCAAGAACGGCAATTTTGATGTTATTGTCACCGATATTCTGATGAGTTCGATTGACGGATTCAAGTTCCGGGACCTGATTCGTGAATACAACAAATCCGTGCCGATAATTTTTTTGACCTCCCTGCTGGATGACATTGACAACTCACTTCTCAGCCGCATAACCTCGGACCAGCATTCATATTATCTGAACAAGTCTTTTACCAAGAAGACGCTGTTGGAAGTACTGCACAAGGCTTTGGCGGCCTCGCAGGCCGTGGATGGGGTTAAAGCGTTGCAGAAGCAGATTGAGGCGGATCTGACCCTGGCCAGCCAAGTCCAGCGTATGATGCTGCCTCGCTGGTGCGTCATCGAGCACAACTACGCCGCCTCATATTTGTACGAACCCTTCTACAAGGTCAGCGGTGATTTGTTCGAGTTGATCGATTTGGGTGGGGACCGGTGTTTATGCGTGATTGGCGATGTTGCCGGTCACGGCATTCATGCGGCCTTGTGCATGTCGCCTTTGCAGGTGCTGATCAAGCGCATTGTGTTCGAAAATGGTGGCGACAAGGTCAGCGTGCATGAGATACTCTCGCAGCTGAATGATTTCCTGTGTCTGCATTTCAGTGTCGGGCAGTATATGACCTGCCTGGCCGCGATTTGGGATTTCCGCCAGAACCACCTAATATATCAGACGGCCGGTCATCCCGATCTCATCTGTCTGGATGCCGCTGCCGGTGAAATCCGCGAGCTGAATCCCCGCCAGCTGGGGAATCTGCCCTTGGGGATGCTGCCGGACAATGTCTACCGGGAGCAGGACAATGTCGAAGTTGATTTTACGGACGAGTCGGTGTTCATCGCCTTCACGGATGGATTGCTGGATATTGGTTCCCAGAGCAGCCCGGACAGTTTTCTGGGGGAGGAAACCCTGCTGCCGCTGATTGCGTCTTTGAACCGCATTGAAACTGTATTAGCCATCCCCTGTCATCTGCGCAACGCCATCGCCCAAATCGGCTACGATTTCCCGTCCGACGATACCTTTCTGTTTGCCATCAAGAAGCAAGACAGCAGAGACAAAAGCACCCAGATCCGTTATATCGGGGCCAGCATTAAGGAGATTGAGAATGCGGTGATTGAGGTTGGCGATTACATCTCAGAGGTCAGCGGGCGTGAGAATCTGGCCGGGCGGGTGGAGCTGCT
>JAAYYJ010000352.1 GCA_012515455.1 Oligosphaeraceae bacterium | reverse complement strand
TATTCGAAATCCTGTGGCAGGCCTTGCAGTCTGGGGCTTTTGCCACCGCTACCGCCGCGGCGGGACAGCGGGCCGTTCTTGCCGCTGCGGACATTGTTGCGGTTCAGCGCCGGACTAGCAGGAGCGCCCCCGCCAGAATAAGTCGGCGGAGGTGATTGCCGGGCTGGTGGCGGGAGGGCCTTCTCGCGCGGGGGCGGCGGCGGGGCGGGGGGGGCGGCCGGAGCAGATGTGGCGGCCGGAGCAGGTGTGGCGGGCGGACGCGCAGTCTGCGGCTGGCCATCCGAGAGGCTGACCAGAGTGCCAGTCAGAGGAACCAGAGTGCGGCCAAAATTGAAGGAGAATTTCGGCGCCGGTTTGCTCGTGCCGGACTCCCCGAAGCTGTCGGTTTTGACCTCGGCCGCCGCAGACGATCCGGGGAGTTGTTCGTAGACCACCTTGGGGACAAAAGATTTGTCGGCCGAGGAGCGGTCGGATGCTTTGCTCAGGCTCTTCTCAGGGGCAACGGCAGAATCGGACGGAGTGGCCCCCTGGACTTCGGCTGGGCTGGTTTTTTTGCTGCGGACAACCCGTTTCCGCGTGGGTGCACTTTCCTTATCCGGCGTCAGTGCCTCGGTCGGGGGGGTGTTTTTCTCGTCTGTCATTGGTGGTTTCCTGGTCTGGAGTATTGCTTATGGTTAAAAAAATCGAAGTTCATGGCTCAGGCGGAGCCACCAGGGCCCAGTTGCTGCCGGAAAAATGCGCTTATTTCCGGACGCCGGCGGGGAAGCGGGCCGCATCGGACCATGCAGAAGTCTTTCGTTGTTGGCCAAACTGCAAAGGCAGGATTTACGCATGCTGTTGAATCAATTATGGTCCGGCTGCTGCTGCGGTCTGTCTGCTATGGTGCGGAGGGAATATATAGCCAGTCGCAGCAGGCAGTCAGGATCAACGCATCTGCAGTAAGCGATAGAGGTAATCACATTGTAAAAAAAGATTCTGCCAGGAACAGCAGCTGATGATTCCGTAGTCGCTGCGGAGCAGCTTCTCATCCATGGGCAGCTGTTCAGCCAGCCGGGCTTGAATCTGTGTGGGTGACCAGCCGCGGGCCAGCAAACGCTCGCGCTGCGTGTCCGGATCACACCATACCGCAATGACTGCCGCGACTTCATCCTGCCAGCCGCTTTCAAACAATAAAGGGATGGCGCAAAACAACAGGCCGGGAGTCGCTACAGTACGGCGGCGGAGGATTTCTTTCAGCTGCGGATGCAGGAGGCCGTTGAGCCAGAGTAATTCCTCGTGGGAGGAAAAAACAATTGCGGCCACCTTCTGCCGGTCAATGGTGTGGTCAGGCGACAAAATGTCCTGTCCCCAGTGGTGCAGCATGGCCTGCCAGGCCGGAGAAGCTGGTTGGTACAAACCGTGCGCCAGGTGATCCGTGTCCAGCACTTCAGCCCCCAGAGCCTGGAAACGGGCTGCGACGGCAGATTTCCCCGCGCCAATGCCGCCGGTAATTGCAATTAAGGGCATCTCTCGTACACCTCTGCTGAGGCCCAGGCGGGACAAGGAAATACTTTCCCAGGATAATACAGGCAAGTACTGATTACAGCAGCAAGGATCTTTATCCTGGCCCCTGGATGCCGTTCCCCCTGGATAAAAAGCAACTGGATAGGTAATAATATGTACGGTCTTTTCGGTTTTTCAAGCTGGGAGCACAAAAAAATCTCCTGTCGCTGGGTCAGGCAGCAAAAATGCGGTATTTTTCCGGTTCGGGCTGGATACTTTAACGGCCAGGAAATATATTATTGATGGTCTGCTCTAGTCTGATGCCAACTTTGTTCGAGGTTTGTTTTGAGTATTGTTCCCGAAAATGATATCGATGGGGTTTTATGCGAGCATCCCGGCAAGAACTGGATGCTGTATATCAGCAAACCCCGGCACGAGAAAAAGCTCTGCGCAAAACTGCTCTCCTTGGGTGTCCCGGCCTACTTGCCATTACTGCGCAAGCTGTACCGCTATCAAGGCACCACCAGTGTGAGATTCGTACCCATGTTTCCCAATTATGTCTTTGCCTGCACCGCAGCGACAGAAAGATACGCCTCGGAGCTGGGGGCATCATTGCGCAGTGTTATTTTTTGCGCCGACGAGGAAGCGCACCGGTTATATCAGGAACTGCACACTGTCCGGCACTTTGAACTGCTTTCCCTGACTCATGAAGTGCTGGTCAAGCCGGAAATTGTCCCCGGAGCGACGGTCTTCATCCGTTCCGGCCTGCTGCAGGGGAGCAATGCCATCGTGCTCCGACGCAAAAACAAATGCATCGTCATCGTCAATTTGCTAGGGCTGGCTTATTCCGCCCAGGCTGAATTGGACGCCCTAGAGCTGGAGTTGTCCTGAGTGCTGCCGCTATCAGACCATCGACCATAGATCAACCCAACCAAATGATCAATACTCATAAATTAGCCCAGTTGTTCCTGCAGCAGAGCTCTGCTGATGCCTGGGAAGAATACCGCCTGACTCTGGCAGGGCTACGACCTGTGGTCTGGGATTTCATTGTCCTGACTGCCGCCAATGAGGAACAGGCGCAATTCTACCGCCGCCATTTAAGCGAGCGGCAGGAAAAGGGATACCTGCCCCGAAACAGCCGCTGCCTGGTCCTGGCCGATCCGGCCGGGCAGCGTGTGGGCTCCGGCGGGGCGACCCTCAATGTCCTGGAGGAGGTCCGGTCCCGCTGTGGTTCCCTGGCCGGATTGCGGCTGCTGGTCATTCACAGCGGTGGCGACAGCAAGCGCATCCCGCAGTACTCTGCCTGCGGCAAGCTGTTCTCGCCAGTTCTCCGACAGTTGCCGGACGGGCGCAACTCGACCCTCTTTGACGAGCTGCTGATTGCCATGTCAGGAGTCGCAGCCCGCTGCCAGCCGGGGATGCTGGTGCTGTCCGGGGACGTGTTGCTGCTTTTCAATCCTCTGCAGCTGGATTTGCAGCTTGATGACGCGGTGGCAGTTTCCTGTCAGAAGGATGCCGCCACTGGTCAGCATCACGGAGTCTTCCTGGATGATGGACACGGCGGGGTCAAAGCCTTTCTGCATAAAATTCCCCTGCCGCAGTTGCACCGTCTGGGCGCGGTGGACGAGTGGGGCAACGTCGATATCGACACCGGGGCCATTTTTTTGTCCCGGGCGGTTTTGGAGGCCCTGCTCAGCCTGATCTCCCGGCAGGGGCAGACTGATCCCGCCCGCCGGGCGGCAGTGATCAATTCAGAGGTCCGCCTGAGTTTCTATGGCGATTTTTTGTATCCTCTGGCCAAGGATTCCAGCGCGGCGCAGTTTCAGCAGGAGAAAGCTGAGGGCAGCCTTAATGCAGCCCTGCAGGCCTGCCGGCAGGAACTGTGGGCCGTCCTGCGCCCGTTCCGCTTGCGGCTGCTGCGGCTCTCGCCAGCGGAATTCGTGCATTTCGGCACCACGCCGGAACTGCTGTCTCTGGCCAGCGGCGGTGTCGATGACTATGAGTTCCTGCACTGGCAGCGCCAAGTGGGCTGTTTCGGCTTGACCAGCCCTGGCGGTTCAGCCTATAATACCCTGGCCCTGGGAAAATGCCAGCTGCCACCAGATTGCTATCTGGAAGACTGCATTGTGGCAGAGAACTGTACTCTGCCGGCCAACAGCCTGTTCGCGAACCTCAATCTGCCGGACCGGAAATATCCGGGCGGCATCGTGATGCATGGTCTGCAGCTGCGCTCGGGAAAATGCTGCGTGCGCATCTATGGGCTGAATGACGACAGCAAGACCCTGAAATCATACCTCGGCTGCCAGCTGGGGCAGTTCGCCGCTCCGGAATCGCTCTGGGAGACGGCCTTGTTTCCCGAGTGCCCGGACTGGGAGACCGGCATCCAGGCCGCACTGCAAATCTACCAGACCGTGCAGGAGAAAAAAAAGACTCTGTCCCAGGACTGTCCGTACAGTCTGACGGCAGAGCTGCAACTGGAACAGCTTTTTCCCGGCAGGCGCCTGCACAGCCTGGCCAGCAGCCTGGCCGAATGTGATTATCAGGCGCTCTGGGAGAACCAGGCAAAACTGCGCCAGTATATCCTCAAAGCACGGCTGCGGGAAATCATTCAACAGGGCCAGGGGCTGGAGAAAATCCTGCCCTGTCTGCCACCCGATGTCCCCGCGGATTTCCTGAGTGCCTGGCCGGAGGAACTCCTGGGCGGATGGACGTCGGGCGGGCGGATGCGGCTGCTCTACTGCCTGAGCCGGGCACCGCTGCCCCCGGAGCGGCAGAAAGCCTTCGCCGCCCAGGCCTTCGACTGTATCCGCCGGGAAATCTGCCAGGCCTGCCTGCCCCCCCCCCCGCCGGCACTGCAGTTCGCCACCACCGAAGAGACGGTTGAGCTGCCGCTGCGGGTCAACTGGGGCGGTGGCTGGACCGATACTCCGCCGTATTGCTGTGAGCAGGGCGGAGTGGTCCTGAACGCAGCGATCAAACTGCAGGGGCAGTATCCGATCCGGGTTACCGCCAGGCGGCTGCCTCAGCTGCAGATCGAACTTGCCAGCGCGGATGCGGGCCATTACGGCACCTTCACCGATTTGGCTGCTCTGCAGGATTGCGGCAACCCCTTCGATCCCTTCGCCTTGCATAAAGCTGCCTTGCTCAGTCTGGGTATCATTCCCCGGCAAGGAGGGCCGGCCCTCAAAGAGCTGCTGCGCCAGATGGGTGGCGGTTTGTCGCTCAGCACCCAGGTAATGAACGTCCCGCGGGGGTCGGGGCTGGGTACCAGCAGTATTCTTGCGGCCGGCAGTCTGTTGGCTGTAGGCCGGTTGTTCGGACTGCGCCATACGAGTGCTGAAATCAGCAACCTGACGTTGTGCCTGGAGCAGATTATGTCCACTGGCGGCGGCTGGCAGGACCAGCTGGGAGGATTGCTGCCCGGGATCAAGCTGATCCGTACCACCCCCGGCTGGCAGCCGGAATATGCGGTCCAGACCCTGCGGCTGTCCGCCAATACCAGACGGAATCTGCAGGAACGCTTTGTGCTGATCAGCACCGGACAGCGCCGCCTGGCCCGCAATCTCCTGCGGGAAATTGTGGGGAAGTACCTGACTAATGACCGCAATACCCTGGAGACGCTCAGGGACATCCGCACTCTGCCGGAGAAAATGGGCGCCGCTCTGCAGCGCGGCAATCTCGACTACTTCGCCCATCTGCTCTCACAACAGTGGGAACTGAACCAGAGACTCGACCCCGGCTGCAGCAATACCTGCATCGAATTTATCCTCAATGCCTGCCAGGACCTGCTGGAAGGACAGTTCATCGCCGGGGCCGGCGGCGGCGGATTCCTGCAGGTAATCCTGAAAAAAGGGGTCAGCAGGAAGAACCTTGCAACCAGATTGCGGAAGTACTTCCCGGAAAATGTGGCAGTCTGGGAAAGCCAGTTCACAGACCAAGGCGACATCTCTCCGGAATAGTTTTTGGCACAAGTCAAATATTCTTTTTTTGTGAAATAAACGCGGCAGGGAGTTGCATTCCTGGGTTCGACCAGTACAGTATAAAAATCTCGGACATATATTTCGCTAAAAAAACAACTAAATTTTGCCAATAGCATAATCAAGTGGAGAATGTGTGATGCAGAAAGTCTTATGTTTATGTGCACTTTTCAGTTTGCTCATCGGGAACGTGGTGTTGACAGCGCAGAACAGTAATGGCGCTCCTGCAGCGGCCCAGAAAACCGTGCAGGTGGACTTGGATGCTCTCATTCAAATGACCCCGGAGCAGCTGCAGGCCTACCTGAATGCTTTAGAAGGAGTGGATTTGATTGAAATACTCAAAGTAATTCATAATAGCAACAATGCAACCTCGCCAACTAATGCAGAACTGTCAACTCGGGTGGTGGCGGTAATGCAGCAGGTGGTGGCGGTAATGCAGCAGAAGGTCAACAGCATGGATCCCCCTGCTGCAAATGCCTTTGTGGCTCAACTTCAGGCCGCCATCCCGGGGACAACGATTTCTAGCGGCGGCCCCAATGGCATACAAATAAACCTCCC
>JAAYYJ010000351.1 GCA_012515455.1 Oligosphaeraceae bacterium | reverse complement strand
CATCGTCTATATCGGCTGCGGCGAACGCGGCAATGAGATGACTGAGGTGCTGCGGGAATTCCCGGATTTGATCGACCCGCGCAGCGGCCGTTCCCTGATGGAGCGGACCATCCTGATCGCCAATACCTCCAATATGCCGGTGGCCGCCCGTGAGGTCAGCATCTATACCGGTATCACCCTGGCCGAGTATTACCGCGATATGGGCTACGATGTCGCAGTGATGGCCGATTCCACCTCGCGCTGGGCCGAAGCGCTGCGAGAACTCTCGGGACGGCTGGAAGAAATGCCGGCGGACGAGGGCTTCCCGGCCTATCTGCCGGCCCGGCTGGCCAGCTTTTATGAACGCACCGGCAGGGTCAGCACCTTGTCCGGTCAGGAAGGCACCGTGACGGTCATCGGGGCGGTCTCGCCGCCAGGAGGCGATTTCTCCGAGCCGGTGACCCAGCACACCAGCCGGTTCATCCGCTGTTTCTGGGCTTTGGACCGGGACCTGGCCAATGCCCGTCACTATCCCGCCATCAGCTGGCGTTCCAGCTACAGCGAGTATTTGCCGGAGACGGCGCAGTGGTGGCAGCGCAGCGACCGGGACTGGCAGAACAACCGCAACGTCCTGATGGAGATACTGCAGGAGGAAGTGAATCTGCAGCGCATTGCCAAGCTGGTCGGGCCGGATGCCTTGCCCGAGCATCAGCGACTGGTGCTGCTGGCGGCCGAAATCATCAAGAATGCCTTCCTGCAGCAGAATTCCTTCGACCAAATCGATATGTACTGCTCGCCCCGGAAGCAGCTCTGGATGCTACGCCTGCTGGTACAGTTCATAACCCGTGCCCGCAGCATCATCAAGATGGGCGGCACCCTGGCTGACATCTACGCCTTGCCGGGGCTGGAACGCCTGAACCGCATGAAAAGTGAAGTCGGCAATGACGATACTGCCGCCATGAGCCGTCTGGAACAAGAGCTCAATGCCGCTTTGGATGCCCTGGAGAGGAGACGCAAATAATGAAGATGCCGGGATTGCGTTATCAAGGCGTCCGCAATATCGACGGCCCGCTGCTGTTCATCGACGGCATCCGGGGGGTGAGTTTCGATGAGCTGGTGGAGATTCGTACGCCGCAGGGTGAGGAACGCCTGGGGCAGGTCCTGGATGTGACCGCCGGCACTGCGGTGGTGCAGGTCTTTGGCGGCACGGATGCGCTGTCCAAGGCCGGGACTCAGACCCGCTTCCTGGGAACCTCGCTGGGCATACCGGTGGGGCGGGAGATGCTGGGCCGGGTCTTCGATGGCCTGGGCCGGCCCAAGGATGGCTTGCCGCCGCCCCTGAGTCAGCAGCGCCGGGATGTCAACGGCTCGCCGGTGAACCCGTACGCCCGGGAGTACCCCCAGGATTTCATTCAGACCGGCATTTCCTCGATTGATCTGATGAACACCCTGGTGCGGGGGCAGAAGCTGCCCATCTTTTCCGGCAACGGCCTGCCCCACAACCGCATAGCGGCCCAGATTGCGCGACAGGCGAAACTGCTGAATGAGGAGGTCGAGTTCGCGATAGTTTTTGCGGCCATGGGGGTCAAGTACGACGTAGCCAGGTTTTTCATCGATTCCTTTGAGCAGAGCGGGGTCCTGAACAACGTGGCCATGTTCCTGAGTCTGGCTGATGACCCCTCGGCCGAGCGCCTGGTCACTCCGCGCAGCGCCTTGACCCTGGCCGAATATCTCGCCTATGAGGCCGATATGCATGTGCTGGTCATCATCACTGATATGGCCAATTACTGCGAGGCGTTGCGGGAAATTGCCACCGCCCGAGGTGAGATTCCCAGCCGCAAAGGCTATCCCGGATATCTGTACAGTGACCTGGCCTCATTGTACGAACGGGCCGGGCGCTTGCGTGGCGGCGCAGGCAGCATCACCCAGATGCCGATTCTGACCATGCCCAGCGATGATATCTCGCATCCGATTCCCGATTTGACCGGTTATATCACTGAGGGCCAGATTGTGCTGGACCGCGAGATGTACCAGCGTGGTGTCTATCCGCCGGTGGCCGGCTTGCCCTCGCTGTCCCGGCTGATGAAAGACGGCATTGGCGAGGGGCACACCCGGGCTGATCATCCCCATCTGGCCTCGCAGCTGTTCGCGGCGTACTCGAAGGTCAAGGATATCCGCTCCCTGGCCTCGGTCATTGGCGAGGAGGAGCTCAGCCCGGTGGACAAGCTGTACCTCAAATTCGGGGAGGAGTTCGAACGCCGGCTGGTCTCCCAGGATGAATTTGAGAATCGGAGCATCAGCCAGAGTCTGGATTTGGGCTGGGAGGTCCTGCGCATCCTGCCGCGGTCGGAGCTTTTGCGCGTCTCAGAAGAGGAGCTCAAGCAGCATTTTGACCCGATAGGGGCCCCGGCTCCGGTCCTGCCATAGCCCCCCAGTGGGGACCGGAAACCCAGCCACAGCCATTTTGAGAGCAGACTTATGAGTCGTCTGAACATCGCACCCACCAAAAGCAACCAGCTTAATCTCAAGCGGGACCTGGAGATGGCCTCCGAAGGCTTCAACCTGCTGGAGCAGAAGCGGGAGATTCTGGTCATGGAGCTGATGCGCCTGCTGAACCGCATCAAATCCGTGCAGGCCGATTTGCACCGCCGGCGCAACGCTGCCTATGTCACGTTGCGCAAAGCCATCGCCCAGAATGGCTACAACCATGCTCGCAATATCGCCAGTGGCATCTGCTATGAGCACAGCATCAGCACGGATCAGCGCCTCACGGCCGGGGTGCGCACGCCGGTAATCAACGTCCAGCACGGCCAGTTTCATTCCCAGTACGGTTTTGTCGGCACCGATTCACTGATTGACCAGACGATGATGGACTTCCTGAAACTCCTGGAAGTCATCGCGCAGGTCGCGGAATTGGAGAACACCATCATTCTTCTGGCCAGGGAATTGAAGAAAGCCCAGCGGCGGGTCAATGCCCTGGAGCATATCTTCATCCCCAGTTTCAAGGACACGTTGCATTATATCGCCGAGGTTCTGGAGAGCAAGGACCTGGATTCGTTCTTCACCCTGAAAATGGTCAAGAAGAAACTCTCCCCGGACAACCAGGATAAAGATTAAAAAAGCTTAACCAAGCATAAGGACGGCAAGATGTTTTTTCCCAAAAAACAAAACCCACCCGCGGGTCTTCCGGATGCGAATGAAAGCTCCGCTGGCTTCGTCTTTATCCGCAAGGCCTTGCTGGTGGTGGAAGGCTCGCAGCCGTCTGTGCAGGCTACCACGTTCGCCATCAAGCTGGCCCGGCAGACCGGCTGCGAGCTGCTGGCTGTTTCTGTGGTTGACACCGCCACCCTGGATTATCTGCTCCAGCTGCATATCT
>JAAYYJ010000350.1 GCA_012515455.1 Oligosphaeraceae bacterium | reverse complement strand
GCACCGAATAAATGCCCGGTTCGGTAACTGCCCCCGAAATGGTCGCAGTCTGGGAACGGATTTCCTGGGGCAGAATTCCCACCACCGGATTCTTGATGTAAGCCGACAATGCCGCCTCGACCTGCTTCACCGCCGCAGGAATGGTCAGGCCCCCGACTTTAATCTGGCCCACAAACATCATGGCGATATAACCGTCCGGCGTCACCGGAGTAGTGACCTCCAAATCAGGATTATTGTACACTTTCACGGTGAAGATGTCGCCGGCATCAATTATGTAGTCAGGATAGTCCTGCGCCGCAATTTCCTCCAGTTTCTTTTCCCGCGCCTGGACGTCGGCGGCGGTGACCTCTGATTCTTCCAGCAGCACGGCAGAGGCATCCGGGAGTTCCGAGTACACGCTCTTGCAGCCCGATAGGCAGAACAGACCAGATAACAGCAAAAAAACTGACCACATCCGCAAATCCAGGTTTGTGTTTAGCACGGTCATTTCTTATTTACTCCGGTCAATACCGCACAGATGGGCGAAGGAAGTCCCTCTTTGATCCGGCCCAGGTCGCGCAGCAGCCGGCGCGACGAACGCCGGCAGCCGAAAAACAACACGGCACAATCGGAGAATTTCGCCATCTGGCTGAAGAACAACTCCCGGCCCGAAAATGTCTCCGCCCGGCTCAAACGCACCACATCATAATACTGCTTGATAATCTCAACATCCCGCGACAATATCTCGACTTCTGAATCCAGCAGCAAATTCGGGCTGTTGATGCAAAACTGCCCGTGCCGGGCAGTCAATTTCTCCACCCCCAGCAATTCGTCTTCCCACTCCGTGTGACCGCCCGGGGCGTCGTTTGGGCCCCGCTGCACCAGATTCGCGGCAGTCACGCATTTAATATGGAAGACCCGCAGGCCATTCAAGGCAAAATTGACATCCAGCAGCTCATCCAGCATGGATACATCCTGGCTGCCTTGCATCATAACCTGAAAAATAACCCGCGTGTCCGCCGGCAGCGTCTCCCGCAGCCGGAAGAAAATGTCGTGCGCGAATTCCTGCAGACGTTCCTGACTGTAAGACCGCTGCCGCAAATCGGGAAATTCACCTAAATTCTCGATTCCAGCCAAAAGCGGGAATTCCTCTCCGGACTCGATCTTCCCCCGGACAAACAACAGCAGCACCCAGACCCAGGCCAGATTGAAGACCAGAAATCCAGCACTGCCGACGGCAATCGCCGTACGCTTGAACATGACCCGATCGGTCAAAGAAGCGCCTTGAGCCTCGTCAATTACCACCAGCTCCTGGGCAATCGAGGACAAGGCAGTGCGATACTTGGTCAAATCATCCTCAATCTTCCGCAAGGAACTGCTGATGGAGCTCATGCGGCTCTGCAAACGCCCCTGGGTGGCCAGGCCGTTGAGGAGATTCTCCGCTCGCTTCTGATTGCTCTTCAACTCATTCTCGGTGATATTCAAACGCTGCTGCAACACCGACAGGGAATCTTCAGCATTCTCTTTCATCAGGCGCATCGCTTCGGCATTTCTGGCCAGCTCCGGGTCCAAGCTGCCGAGGTCTTTCTCTTTTACAAATGCCTCGCGCTGATCCTTGATGGTAGCCAATTCCGCCAGCAATGCCTTGACTTTAGGATTCTGATCGGTGTACAGCTGGCGGGCCCGCAGCAACTCCTGGCTCAGACGCTGCTCCTCGGATAAATAATAATTCAAGGTCTTGATTTGATTGTGGATATCAGGCGACAAGCCCTGGAGTTTGGCATTGATCTCCTGCAGACGTGCACTCTCATTGCCGGCTTTGACATTCAGCTCGGAGATCAGGAAGAGCTGGTCGGTGATCATCTTGCGGATATTGCTCAGCTCCTGCTCTGGCGATGCCATAGTGGTGGGATTCAGCAGCTTCTGTAATTCCAATTCGCATTCGGCCAGCTCTTTTAGCCAAGCGTCCTTCTGTCTCTGCAGCAAACCTAGCTTCACCTCCAAGTCCCCGCCCCGGAACTGTTGGAATTCCTGCAACAGCAGCCTGACCACCACGCTGTTTAGTTCCCGGGCTTTATCCGCCGTGGAATCCATGGCGGTAATCAGAATCAGGTTGTTG
>JAAYYJ010000039.1 GCA_012515455.1 Oligosphaeraceae bacterium | reverse complement strand
GCAAAAATCTCCAAGAGTACTAATTTTTGCCCCGTGCCCTTGATTCTAGCGGTGGGTCCCACCCCACCGATTGGGGGGACCTCCGTCCCTATTTGGACGCGCGCGCGAGGGGGAGCCGGAGGCGGACCACGGCAGCAGTATTAGGACGCGCGCGAGGGGGAGCCGGAGGCGGACCATGGCAGCAGTGCCATCATTCACTCAAAATGGTTAAGGTGCGAAGATTGGGGCTGGAAAAGAGCTTTGCCAGATTAGTTGAGTTGGTCAAGCACCCGGCAGTGCTATTGCAAGGGAGGCGGCGTTGCCGGCGGCCAGAGCGGTTAGGGGGCAATTTCAAGCTTGGACTACTTATGGCAGTCTGAAAGTGTTCAGCATCAGATTTCGCACATTCACGATTATTCTGAAGCAGCAGTAAACATACGGCTTAGGAACAGCAGCTCCGCCTGGACGCTGCCGTGCGGGACTGGCAGCGCTTCCGGTGCGGCCCCGGCAAGCAGCCCGGGAGATACCGCCAGGGACCCGGGCGAGGCAGTTTTTTCCAGTCGCAGCGCAATCGCGCCGTTGCGGACCGGGTAGCCCGGCGGCAGCAGTTCGGTGCTGGCCGCTTCATAGGCGGTCAGCACCATGCAGTCGGCACTGCCGTCCGCCAGGCGGTCCGCCGCGAATTGCCAGGGCAAGCGGCAGTCCTGCGGGCCAGCATAGACACAATGCGGGCCGCTCCAGGAAAATTCGATGGCGGCCAGATTGGGGGCGGTGTTGCTGTACGCTTGCGGGAAGACCAGCGGGCTGGCGAACCGTGGCCCTTTTTCGGTCATTTGCTGGAAGAAGGTGAATCCCGAGCGGGGGGCGCCGTAATGGGTCAGGCAGGCCATCCCGGTTCGGGCTCCGGCTGGCAGAGGTCGCCCCTGTTTTTCGCCCTCGGAGCGCAACAGGCTGCAAGCTGCCAGCAGATAATGAGCACCGGCATCCAGGTAACCTTTGCTGCTCTGCAGGTAAGGCTTGCAGGAAAAATTCTCCAAAGCACCTTCGGTTGCAGCGGAAAAATCCAGCAATTCGGAGGGCGGCTGCTGGCCGCTGCCCGTGCCGGCGCCGAGAATCCAGGCCAGTCCGGTGACATACATTGCAGGGGATGACATTCTGCTGTGCTCCATTTCAGGTCTTGCGCATACGTGGAAGCCAGAAGGACAGTACGGGTGTTTCCGTGAATGCTTCCGGGACGGCCTGCCCGTCTGGCGGGAATCGGCTGGTCAGGCGGGCTGCGCCCCAGCAGCCGATGCTGCCGGCAAGCACATCGCCGACCAACCTGGCGATAAACAGCCAAGCCACGGAATTCAGCAGCAGCGCCAAGAATGACAGCGGCAGCATCAGGCCCAGAATGCGCAGGGCATTCAGCCAGGCGGCAGCTGCGGGGAAGGCGCAACCGGTAAAAAAGAATCCCGAGTAGCGGTGTATTTCGATCATCCCGAAGCCCCAGGGGACGATGCGCAGGAAGAGCACCGCAGTCCGTTGTACCAGGGGGTCGGTACTGAACAGTCCGGCCATAAAAGGCGCGGCAAAGAAGTAAATGACTGCCATTGCGCCCAGATAGAGGAATGCGAAGTGCATGGCAAAGCGCCGGCATTGCCGGATGCGGCTGTAGAATTGCGCTCCGAAGTTCTGTCCTACCATCGGCATCAGTGACATCCCCAGTGCCATCGGGAAGATAAAGGCGAAGGATTCGATCCGGGCCGCGATGCCGCAACCCGCGACCGCCGCGTCGCCGAAATGGGCAGTAATACGGGTGATTACCGCAGTGCCCAGGGGCATAAGCAACATACCGATGCTGGCCGGTATCGCATAGCGGATTACCGTCCGCCACAACTTTGGCAGCCAAACCAAGTCCCAGTTCCGGAAAATCAGCAACCGGTAGCGTTTTTTCAAAAGGATCAGGACCATCAGAGCGGCCACCAGTTGGGCCAGGACAGTGGCGATGGCCGCACCCCGGATTCCCAGCGCCGGCAGCCCGGCATAGCCGAAGATCAGCAGCGGGTCCAGGATCACATTCAGGGTCATGCCGAAAATCATCATTCCGCCGGCCCAGCGTGAATCACCGGTGGCAATCAGAATGTTGTTGCCAGCCATTGACAGCGAGCCGGTGACACAGCCGAGATACCAGATGGACATGTAGCCGCTCACCAGCTCCAGCGCCTCTCCCCGGGCGCCGAACTGCCGGAACGTCCAGCCGATGCAGTTTATGCCCAGCAGCCCGAGGATGATTGAGCACAGGGCCAGCAGCAACAGCCCGGCGCTGACCAGACGGGCTGCTTTTTCCCGCGCATCGCTCCCCAGGAGCATGGCTGCGGGCGCGGAAATGCCGGTGGCGATGCCGTGGAACACGCAACCCAGCAGCATGATCACCGGCAGCGAATAGGCCATTGCCGCCTGCGGGGCGGTACCTAATTTGCCGACATAATAAGCGTCAGCGAGATTGTAGCCAACCATTGCCAGGGTGCCCGGGACCATGGCAACGGCGGTCTTGAGCATCGTCGAACCGATGGATCCGGTGAGATAGCCCGACCGCTTTTGCATCAGGCCTTGCTGACCCGGTCGGCGTATTCACCGGTACGGGTGTCAATGCGCACGATGTCGCCTTGATTCACGAACAGCGGTACTGAAATTTCGTACCCGTTGTCGATTTTGGCCGGCTTGGTGACGTTGGTGGCGGTGTCGCCCCGGGCGCCGGGCTCGGTTTCGGCGATGCGTTTCTCGACAAAGAAGGGCAGGGTGATTTCAATCGGCTTCTCACGGAAGAACAGCACCGTGCAGTCCATGCCGTCATCCAGAAAATATTTCGCATCGCCCAGAGTTTTTTCTTCAATGCGGATTTCGTCATTGGTCTCGGGATCGAAGAAAATGTACATGCCGTTGCCTTCCAGATAGGAGAACTGCAGCGTCTTCTCTTCCAGGCTGGCGCGTTCAATCTTGTCGACCGAGCGGAAGGTCTTGTCCAGCGTGCCGCCCGAAATCATGTTTTTTAATTTGCAGCGATACAGGGCCTGGCCCTTTCCCGGCTTGCAAAAATCGAATTCTGTGACAATGTATGGATCACCGTCCAATTCAATTTTCAAACCCTTGCGTAAATCCGATGCTTCGAACATTTTTTTGCCTCCGAGAAATAATTGTTCCGGCCAAACGTCACTAGTCTTGACGGGAAACCGTTAAGTAAAACTCCTTAACATACGTTAATAATGAAGAATTGCAATCCGAACGATTTGGAACTGCAGGAAATCTACCGCCAGATCATGGCCCGGGCCGAATATTGTTTCGAGGACCTGGCCCTGCTGCGCCAGTCCTTGACCCATTCCTCATATTCCGCCGAACAGACTCCGCCGCCGCCCTTCAATCAGCGCCTGGAATTCCTCGGTGACGCGGTGCTGCAGATGGTCCTTACCGACTACATCTTCAAGGAGATGCCCGAGGCACAGGAGGGTATTCTGACCCGTACCCGGGCTTTGCTGGCCAAGGAGGGCTCCACCGCCAGATTCGCTCTAATTCTGGGGCTGGAGCAGGCGTTGCTGCTGGGCAACGGCGAGAACCACTCCGGCGGTCGTGAGCGGCCGTCCATTCTGGGGGATGCTTTCGAGGCCTTCCTGGGCGCGGTGTTCCTGGATGGCGGACTGCCGGCTGCCCAGGCGGTCTGCCTGAAACTGCTGCCGCCGGTCGAGGACTGCCGCCAGTTACTGGGCGCTCATGAGAATGCCAAAGGAGCATTGCAGGAGTACTGTCAGGCTGCCGGCATGGGCAAACCCGAGTATGTGCGCATTCAGACCACCGGTCCGGTGCACAGCCCCACTTATGAAATGAAGGTGCTGGTGCAGAAAAAGGAACTCGGCCGCGGCAGCGGCCGGAATATGCGTCAGGCTGAACAGCAGGCCGCGGCGGGAGCCTTGAAAATACTGCTTGCGGAGCGGATGCCGGCGGCAGAGGTTCTGCCGGCCGGTGCTGAGGAGGTTCAGTCATCCCCCGGGCCTGATGTGCTTCACGGGCAACCCGGGTAGGTTGTGCCGGCAGGATCGGGGCAAGAAACAGGGTTGTGTTGTTTGCTTTAGATAAGTCAGATCAAAGTATCGGGTTAAGTCATTTCCAACCACAGGAATAACAATGAACATGCGATTGATTTGTGCGGTTAGTTTGCTGGGCTGTTTCTGTTTTGCCGCGGGGGAGCGTTTCAACCCCCGCCCGGTCAGCCCCCGGTACTGTAATTTGGGGCAGGAGTTGACCACCCCGCTGCTCACCGACGGCAAGCTGGTCTGCGAGGTGGTCTCGAGTCCAAAGAACAGCCGCGTGGCCAGGCATGCGGCTCAGGAACTGGCGGAGACTCTGAGTGTGCTCGCGGGTAGTGAAATCACCGTTTTGCCTGCGCCCAGCGGGAAAGCCACCGCGCTGCTGGTCGGCGATCGGGAGCTGGCCGCGCAGCAGAAGCTCGATTTGGAGAAACTGGACCGCGATGGTTTTTACATCCGAAGTGTGGGTTCGTCCATCCTGATTGTCGGCAATGACGACCCCAAGGCGAATCCCGCCAGCGAGGGCGGCAATGTCCAGCGCGGCTCGCTCTACGGCGTGTTCGAATTCCTGGAGCGCTTTGTGGGGGTGCGTTATTATTTCCCCGGCGAGATCGGCACCATCATCCCGCGGCACCGCGACCTCAGTCTGCCTTCCATTGACCTCTGTGATCGTCCTGACAACCAGGTGCGCACCACCTACGATATCCAGCTCAAGGATATCGACCAGGGACAGAGCTGGTGCTATCCCGGCCTCGAGCCCCGGGAGATGCGCCGTCTCAGCCATCTGCGGATGCGCCTGAGCACGCTGACCATTCCCAACTGCCATGGCTTCTCAGGTCTGGGTCTGGTGCAGCGCTTCGCCAAAACCCGGCCGGATTTCTTCGCCCTCAAGACTGACGGCAGCCGCCATGACGGCTCCTATGTGACCCGCCCCAGCGATGAGTCCGGTCAGCTCTGTTTCAGCAATCCGGACCTGAAGGAAGTAATCTACCTGGATGCGGCGGCCTTCCTGCAGGGGAAGCCGGCCAGTGACCGCAACATCATCATGCCCAACGGCAAGTCATACTGGTCCTGGTCGCGTTTTTCCCTGCCGTTTTTTAATCTGATGCCCAACGACAGCATGTACCGTTGTGCTTGTGCCGACTGCCAGAAGCATTATTCTCAGGGGGAGCAGAGCATCAGTAACTTCATCTGGCGCTTCAAGACCGACATCGCCCGCAAGATCAAGGAAAACAACATCCCCGGTTATCTGACCATGATGGCTTATGAGTCTTATCGCCTGATCCCGGATGTGGACATCCCCGACAACTGCATTGTGATGCTGGCCACCACCGGCCCCTGGGCGGAGCTGCAGGCCCGCCAGGCCGAGAGCGACCAGCTGCTGAAGGACTGGAATGCTAAGCTGCAGGCCAAGACCTACTTGTGGACCTATCCCACCAAATGCTCCGCCCGGCTGCCCTGGGTGCCCAATCCCACCCCGCGCGCAGTCGCCAGCTTCTTCCAGCGTCAGGCCCCGTATATCTTTGGAGCCTTCTTCGAATCGGAAAACGACGTCTGGCTTTTCGGATACCTGAATCAGTATGTGTTCGGGAAGATGATGTGGGATACCACCACCGATGTCGAAGCCCTGCTGGCCGAACATCACCGCCTGATGTTCGCGGAAGCCGCGCCCATGATGGCCGATTTCTATGACCGCCTGGAAAAACACTGGTTGCGCGATATCGTCAGCAATACCGTGGATACTAGCGAGGGGCCGAAGACCGTCCTGCCCTCAGAATACGAAATCTGGAACAAAATCTACTCCAGCCAGGAAGTGGAAAGCATCAACCAGCTCTTCAGCCAGGCCGAAAAAGCCGTGGCCAACAATCCAGATGCGGCTCGCCGGCTGGCCTTCATCAAGGAGAATCTCTGGGGCACGGTGCTGCAGGGGCGTGAGCTTTATGAGAAGAAACGCAACGACCGCGATGCCTGGCAGGTCCATCTGCCGGAAGTACCCGCCGGGGGTAAAATCAGCATCGACGGCGAGCTCAATGAGCCGGCTTGGCAGAGCGCTCAGGTAATCCACCTGATTCCCCGCCATGGCGACCGCATCGAAGTCTCCACCCGCATCAGAATGCTGCGCGACGCGGAAAATTTCTATTTCGCCTACGAGTGCGATGAGCCGTACACCGATACCTTGCTGGCTGCTGCTGACCGCCAGCCCGACGACCCGAACCTGTGGCAGGACAACTCGGTGGAACTCTTCCTGGACACCCAGGCCAAGCGGCAGGAATACTATCAGTGCATGATCAATCACAATGGCGTGGTGGCCGATCTGCATGTCTCACCGGGGCGGCACGATTATGCCTGGAACAGCGGCATGGAGGTCAAGACCGCGGTTGTGCCCCAGCAATCCTGGCGGGCGGAAATCCGCATCCCCCGCAGCAGCATGGCGCCTGTCCAAGGCAAGCGCATACTGGCGAATTTCACCCGCCTGCGCACTGCTAAGGTTCCGGACGGCAGCATCAAGGTGCCCTACTACAACTGGTGCCTGCTGCCGAACAACCTGGTCGAGGGCTTCGGCGGCTTGCAGTTCGAGCCGTTTGCCGGCCGGGACCTGATCCGCGACGGCGAATTCGCCGGCCCGGTGAGCGGCCGGCGCTTTATTGGCCCTTGGGCCGGCAACAAGAGCATCAACCGCGATACCGAGGTGTTCCGTTCCGGCGGTTCCTCGCTGCGTCTGGATGACAGCTCCTCCGGCGCCTCGCATTATTTCAGCGGTCTGAAGTCAAAGACCACTTACACCTTGAGCTACTATGTCAAACTGGACCAGGTGCAGAAGAGCGGTGACGAGCCCAGCGGCTTCTATTTCCGCTTTGATGATGGCAACGGACAGGTCCGCTATCCCATCGGCTCACCCATGCATGGGACCATCCCCTGGACCCGTCAGGAGATGACTTTCACCACGTCCGACAATGTCGGCTCGCGCGCCCAACCGTATATCTCCTTCACCCGGCGCAATGCCTCTGGGACGGTCTGGCTGGACCGCGTTTCACTGCTCGAAATCAAACCCTGATTGCAGCCATGAAAATCCTCGCTCCCGCCAAGATCAATCTGTTCCTGGAAGTCCTGGGGCGGCGCCCCGACGGCTATCATGCCATCCGGACGCTGTTTTTGCCCCTGGCGGGGCTGGCCGATGAACTCGAGATCGTTCTGACGGCCGAACCGGGCCTGCAGCTGACCTGCAGCGGTCCGGTCGCAGTACCCACAGGCGAGGACAACATCTGCATCCGGGCGGCCCGCGCCTTCTGCCGCCATTTTGACCTGCCGGAAAGCCATTCCCTGCATTTGCAGAAGAACATCCCGGCTGTGGCGGGATTGGGCGGGGGCAGCTCCGATGCCGCCGCCGTGCTCCTGCTCCTGGCCGACTTGCATGGATTGCCCGGAGAGCGCCGGCAGGAACTGCTGCCCCTGGCAACCGCCCAGGGGGCCGATGTGCCGTTCTTTCTGGAACCCCGGCCGGCGCTGGGGGAAGGCATTGGCGAGAGGCTGACCAGAATACCCCTGGGGCAGCCCCTGGAGCTGCTCTTGCTCAACCCCGGCTTCCCGCTGCCGGTCGCCTGGTCATACCAGCATTGGCGGCGGCCGGCGGGCGCGACACCCCCGGATTTCCAGAACCTGAGTGCGGTGCTGGCCCGGGGCTCGGCCCGGGAGATCGCAGCCATGGCTTGGAATGACCTGGAATTCGCCGCCCTGGAGAAATTCCCGCTCCTGCAGATTCTGCGCCAGCATCTGCTCCAGGCCGGCGCTTATGCCGTGCATGTCTCAGGCAGCGGCCCGACGCTGTTCGCGCTCTGCCCGGAGGGACGCAGCCAGGCAATACAACAGGCTCTGCAGGAACAGTTCGTCCCCCCCTGCCGTATCCTTACCGTGCGGGTCCAGGCGGACGCCGCGCTGCCGCCCAGGCCGGAGGCCGGGGCCTGAGTCGGTTGGCCTGCAGTTTTGCTGTTTTTGCCACTCTGCTCTTGACAAGGCCAGGTTCTGGGCTAAATTCTTTCATTTGCCCGTGTTGCCAGGCGAGCTCGGGCAGCAAGTAGCAGCAGTAGTTGATCAGGGCGAGTGAGCAAAGTCTCAGTTGCCAGTCAGGGAGTGCCGAAATGAGTTTTTGTGATGTCGCTGTGGTTATCCTGGCTCACAACGGGCAGGAATACACGAATATCGCTCTGGAGAGCATCCTGGGCGCAGCTACCAAACCATGGGAGATTTTCCTGGTGGATAATGCCTCCGAGGACAGCACGCCCGAGCTGCTGCGCCACTACCTGCCCTTGCTCCACCGGGCCGGTATCCGGGCCGTGTCCTGGCGCAATCAGGAAAACCTGGGCTGCTCTCGGGCCCGGAATGAAGCCTGGCAGAAGGTCACCGCCAAATATACCGTGTTTATGGACAATGATGCCGCAGTGTGCACCCGTGACTGGCTGTCGCGGTTCATCGCCTGCTTTGAAGAACACCCGAAGCTGCGCATCCTCGGCCCGAAGCTGCTGTATCCCTACCTGCCGCACTTGCTTCAATGTGCCGGAGTGGCCATTAGCCCCCAGGGCAGAATCGCTTTCCGGGGCCGCGGCGCACAACGGCATGACTTGCGCTACGAAGTATTCTGGCAAGCATGGGCCTTAATCAGCGCCTGCTGGATGATGCGCACCGACCTCAGAGACACAGTCGGAATGCTGGATGAGTGCTTCCACCCCGTGCAATACGAGGATCTGGACCTGTGCCTGCGCACCCGCCTCGCCGGCTGGGAGGTGGCCTACACACCGCTGGTGGAGATGTATCATTTCGAAGGTGCTACCACCGCCGCCGGCGGAGAGCAAGCATACAAACTCAATATCGCCCGGAATTCCCTGAAATTCCGCGAGCGCTATCACGAGTTGTTCAAGTCTTTTGCCGATGAGCTCCCGCCGGAAGAATACCGCTGGCTCTCGCACTCTGAAATGGGCCTGGGGGAGGAAGTTGACCTGACCATGTGCTGAGGTGAGTATGGAGATTTTGTGTTCTACGGCAGCTGTTCAGCAGAGGGTACAGGAGCTGGGGCGGGAAATAACTGAGTTCTACCGGGATAAACCTCTGACTTTGCTGGCCCTGCTGAATGGCGCCATGTTCTTCGCCACCGATCTGGCCCGGGCCATCGACCTGGAAATGCATATCGACAGTATCGCGGTCAGTAGCTATGCCGGGCAGCAGAGCTCCGGCCGGATCGCCCTGCGCGGCGACTGCAAGCTGCCGGTGACCGGACGACATCTGCTGCTGGTCGACGGAGTGCTGGATACCGGCCTGACCCTGACTACGGTCGCAGACCTGCTCCGCGCCCGCGGAGCACTCTCGGTCAGGACCTGTGTCCTGGCCGAAAAAATCCATCCCCGCCCGGTGGGGATGCACCCGGCCGACTGGTGCGGCTTCAAATTGCCGGACCGCTTCCTGGTCGGATGCGGCATGGATGCCGCAGAGCGGTACCGGCAATTGCCCTATATCGCCGCCTTGGATTGAAATTCCTGCTCCACTCGGCTCAATCCGCCGGAAAAAAACGGTAAAAATCCTTGCGCCCAAAAAAAATACGCAAAATAACGTTTTTTTTGCGTATTCGACTTGCAAAGAGTATATATGTGGTTGTAAATTACTGGTAATTACTAATGCTTAGGTATGATTTGTGTTTGCTCGGCCGGGTGTGAGTGGCATCCGGGACTTTTGGCAGCGTAAAAAAACTGGAAGGACGAAGTGAAATGAAAGCAAAATTCTGGGATGTCAAAGAGAAAAAGAGCGTAGAGGCTGAAGTCATTGATGCCGTCCGGTATGAAAAAGGCGGTTATGCTTTCAAAGGCAAAACCAAAGACGGGCGCAACCTGACCACTTTCGTCAGCAAAGAGACCTTCGAAGCTTTGAATTGCCCCAAGGGCGCCTGCAAAAAAGGCAAAAAGTAATTCTGTTGCTGGTCTAGTAAACCGCTGTGCCTGTGGCAGCGGTTTTTTTTGTGCCCGCGCGGCACCGCTATTCATCCTGTCGCAGTCTCTTCTTCTCTGCCAGGTGGCGCTTGCCCTCCAGGCGCTTGCGCTTGCTGGCCGACGGCACTTTGGTTTTGCGCCGGGGCTTGGGGGGATGGGCTGCCAGCTTCAGGCGCTGTCGCAAGCGCGCGAATGCGGCCTGTTTGTTCAGGAGCTGGCTGCGCTGTTCAGAGGCTGTGATTACCAGTTCATCCCGGGCGTTGATCTGCCCGCGGGCCAGACGACGCAGGCGGGCTTTGCCCTGTTCATCCAGCAGGCTGCTGGCGGAAATGAGGAAGCGCAACTGTACCGCGCTGTCACTGGTGTTGACATGCTGTCCCCCCGGGCCGGAAGCACGCAGATAACTGCAGCTGATTTCCGGACGGGCAGACAAATCACCCGGCCAGTCAGGCGCTGCGCTGGGTTGAGCTGGGGCAGTGGGTTGCTCAGGCATACCGTTTTTCCGAGGTGATGACGGCGGGAACGCGGGCAATAATATAACCTCTCCTGATGCCGGCGCCATACCCGTCCCCGGGCCAGCAGCAACCCGCCCGGGCAACTGATGCGGTAGTGGCGCCCCCCGGTGCCGGAGCAATGGCGCGCTTGCCTGGGAATAATGCGCTATCCGGGCGGCTCTCAAGGGTAGCCGCGAGCGACAGGGGCCGAATGCTGCTGAGAGTGTCAGCAGGGTACCCCGGGTGAGCACGCAAAGCGATGGCCCTGATTGGGCGCAGTGATGCTGCCGGCGCTCTGGCGGTCCGCCTACCGGCTCCCGGAATGTGCTTCATCCTACCGAGAGGCCGCCACACAGTGCCGCTGACCAGCTGCTGCCAGTAGTCGGTGAGGGAGACAAATTCCGGCGCTGCGACTTGACAACAACTGAAGGGCAGCTTAACTTAATCATAAAGGTTTTTACGATTGATTCATCATGTGTTTTAAGACTGCTCGGTAATTTTAAGGAGAACTGAAATCATGGCTGGCACTTTCAAATTTACTTTCGGACCTTGGAATATCCATGAGGGTGCAGACCCCTTTGGGCCAGAAGTCCGTGATTCTCTCACCTTCAATGCCAAGTTGGCTTGTTACAAAAAGCTGGGCTTCGACGGCGTGCAGTTCCATGACGACGACGCGGTGCCGAATCTGAACAACATGACTGCAGCTGAAATCGCAGCCGAGGCAACCGCACTGAAAAAGACCCTCGATGAGCACGGCCTGTTTGCCGAGTTCGTGGCCCCGCGTCTCTGGTTCGATCCCCGCACTATTGACGGCGGATTCACCAATAACTGCCCGAAGTGCCGTGCTTTTGCCATGGAGCGCTTCAAGAAGACGGTTGATATCGCCCGCCTGCTGGGCAGCAACTTGGTGGTGCTCTGGTTTGCCCGCGAGGGCACATACATCCGTGAGGCCAAGGACAGCCGCCAGGCGGTGCTGAGAATCGCCGCCGCTCTGGACGAAATTCTGGCTTACGATCCCGACATCAAGATTGCCATCGAGGCCAAGCCCAATGAGCCCATGGACCATACCTACATCCCGACCACCGGTCACGCCATGGCCATGGGGATGCTCACGCGCGACCCCGCCCGCATCGGCGTGAATATCGAAAGCGCGCATGCCATCCTGGCCAATCTGGATCCCTCCGACGAAATGGGGTTCGCGCTGGCTTTCAACAAACTCTTCACCGTTCACTTGAATGACCAGAACGGTTTGAAATTCGACCAGGACAAGACCTTCGGCGGCGTCGATCTGCGCCGGGCCTTCAACCAGGTCCGCATCCTCGACAAGCATAACTACGGCAGCAGAGGCGAGGCCGTCGGACTTGATGTCAAGGTAATGCGCACCCAGAAGCTGGAGCAGTGCACGAGGCACCTCAGCAACAGCCGGGAAATCTTCCTGGACCTCCTGGAGGTCTCACGCTCCATTCCTGAGTCCGTGATCGAGGGCTACGTCGCCGAACGCGACTACGAGGGGCTGGAACGCTTTATCGTCAAGGCGCTGATGGGAAAATAAACCCTCGCCTGACCCATGCTCCGGCTTGCCTGGTCTCTGGCCCAAAGGCTGAACTGAAAACGATAAAGAAGGCATTTTTGCCCAAAAAGCAAAAAAATTTGTCCGTTTATCTTGCATAAATGCAGTTTGGCGGGTATGGTAAAAAATCGTCTCATTGGGAATCGAGGTGTACCTTGGCCGCGGTCAGTTATCCTGGCAGTTGTTGCAGCATGAAATACAGGAGCTTCCAAATGATGATCAAGAGAATCCGGACCTTTGGCCTGCTGGCCTTGGCAGTGCTGTTGCTGAGCCCTTGGGCGTGGGCACAGGGCAGAAGCAAATTCTCAGTCAAGGAGAGCAGCGGCAACCCGAAGCTGAAACTGGAAACGGTGCGGG